>SKZB01000164.1 GCA_007127615.1 Phycisphaerales bacterium
CGCCGTCCGGACGGTGGTCGAACTGAAGGTGAAGCCCGGCGTAGGGAAACACCCAGTCGCCCCGTACGCGTTCGCGGCCGACGCCGACCTGCTCGATCGTCTGCCGCACGTGGGCGGTTCGAACGCCGAAGGTCGGCCAGAGGCGCAGGTCCGTCTTCTGCTGGCCGGCGGAAGTGACGTTTCGATTCGCGTCGACCGCCTCGAGCAGGTCATACGCGCCGAAACGGAACTCCGCCATGATCGAGAGGAACTCGATTTTCGCGCGGACCTCATCGCCCGGCGCGAGGGCGAGCGATCCGAAGGACCGCGAGACGGGAAACGATCCTGAAGCGGCGCTTGAGAAGTCAAACCCGTGAAAGCGCAGTTCCCACGTTCGGTCCTTGCGCACCGTGAGTTCCGGCAGGATGGTGGCCTCCGGACCATCGAGCTGAAGGGCACTCTCGTAAGAGATTTGGTCGCCGCCGGGATTCAGCCGCACATCTCCCTTCAGCCGGGGCAACCACGCACCGGGTAAAAATCGAAACTCAAGCGGCTCCACCAACCGGAAGGCTTCGCGGCTCAGTTCGGCCGCCGGTTCGGGCGTCGGCGCGACCTCATCAAGTTTCAGAGACCGCCCGTGTACGTTCGACGCGGTCACGCTGAGCAGGAGGACCAGGAAAATCGTCAGGCGGATCATGGTCATGAAGGTTCGCTTCAGGATACAGTGGGGTTGTTCAATCACTTCGCAGGCAGCAGCGTATCGGCTTTTGGGACAATCTGCTGGAGGGGCAGGATCACGATGGGCGAATCGCCAGACCATACGGACAGGGACGGAGCATCCGCGGAGGATGCGCCGAAGCCGGTCCGCCCGGACAACGCGATCGACCTCGGCCGGGGCGTCTGGGTCATGCCCGGTGACGTGGAACTGCGCTATTCGCGCTCCAGCGGGCCCGGCGGGCAGTCGGTCAACAAGGTGAACACCAAAGCGGATCTGCGGGTTTCGGTGGAAGCGCTGCAGAATCTTACCGAAGCGGCGGTCCGGCGGCTGAAGCGGCTCGCCGGACAGAGGTTGACGCAGGAGGGTGAGCTGGTCATCCAGGCCGAGACGCACCGCTCACAGCGGGACAACCGCGAGGCGTGCTTCGAGCGATTGCGGGATCTGGTGACCCGGGCCGCGACGCCCCCGAAACGCCGCAAGAAGACCCGGCCGAGCCGAGCGGCCAGAGAGAAGCGATTGAAGCAGAAGAAGGAGCAGGGCGAAAAGAAGCAGCGCCGTCAATGGCGGCGTGAGTGAACGCGTGAACCTGCGCGTCGAGGAGTGAACCGTCCGATGCAACCCGATGAGTTTGTGACGTATTTCAAGACCTGCCGCGCCTCGGCGATTCTGCGGACGGACGATGCGGAGGCCGCCGCTCCCGCCATGGACGCCGCCGTTCGCGCCGGCTTTCGCATCGGCGAGTTCACGCTGACGATTCCGAACGCGCTGGAGCTGATCCGCGCGTTCTCCCAACGGGATGATCTGGTGGTCGGGGCGGGCACCGTTCTGACGGTGGAGGACGCGGAACGCGCGGTCGAAGCCGGGGCCAGGTATCTCGTCTCGCCCGTGGTGGATGAGGCGGTGATCGAGGCCGCCGGCCGTTTGGGGGTGGCGGCGATGCCCGGTACGCACACGCCGACGGAAATGTGGCGCGCCCATCGCGCGGGGGCGCGCTTGCAGAAACTCTTCCCGGCCGCGGGCGTCGGCGCGAAGTACGTCAAGGCCTGCCTCGGTCCGATGCCGTTTCTCAACATCGTGCCGACGCACGGCGTGCACGCTTCCAACGCGATCTCGTACCTCAAGGCGGGAGCGCATGCGATCGGCTTCGTCGCGCCGCTCTTCGATCCGGAGCTGATGCGGTCTCACAACTTTGACGGCATTGAAGAACGCGCCAGGAAACTTCTCGCCGCCGTTCACAGCGACTGAGTGGAGGCGTTCCGGCCGGGCCGCATCGTGCGATCAGGACACCAGCCCCTTGGTGAGGCGCATGAATGCCGTTTCGAGGTTGACCTGTTCCGGCTGCATGGATTGAAGGCGGAAGCCCTGCGCGATCAGGCGGTTGGGAAGCTCCGAAGGGGTCAAGCCGCTGTCGGGATCGATCGTCACGTCAATCCGCGCCTTGCCGTTATGTTCGTTGATGTCGACCTTCTTGATGCCGTTGACCTTGGCGAGCAGTTGGGCGGCATCCTCCATGCGATCTTCGACGTTGATGTGCACGACGAGCCCCATGCTGGCGCGGCGCATGATTTCATCGACCGAGCCGGAGAAGATCAGCTCGCCCTGCTCGATGATGCCGACGGTGTTACAGAGTTCCGACAACTCATGCAGGATATGGGAGCTGATGATGATCGTCTTCCCCATGCGGCGAAGCTCCTTGAGCAGCTCGCGAATCTCGATCCGGGCGCGCGGATCAAGGCCGGAGGCCGGCTCATCGAGCAACAACACTTTCGGGTCGTGCAGCAACACGCGCGCAATGGACAGCCGTTGGCTCATGCCGCGCGACAGGCCGTTCACTTCGGAGTTGGCCTTATAGTGGAGGTCGGTCAGGTCAAGGACATCACGGACGACCTGCTCACGCTGCTTGCCGTGGATGTCGTAACAGGCCGCGAAGAACTCGAGGTACTCGCTGACGACCATGTCGTCGTACGCGCCCATGAAGTCGGGAACGTACCCGATGACCGGCCGAATCAGGTGATTCTGATAGCCGATCACCTTGCCGTCGATCCGCGCTTCCCCCCAGGTGGGTTTCAGAAGGGTGGCGAGAATCTTGATCGTCGTGGTCTTCCCCGCGCCGTTCGGGCCGATGAAGCCGAAGCACGCGCCCTGTTCGATGGTGAGGTTCAGGTTGTTCAGCGCGACCAGTTCACCGTATTTTTTGGTGAGATTGATCGTTTCGATCATCGGCATGAGCGATCCTCGGAAGGCAATTGAAGTTGAAAGAAAGGGAGAAAGGGCAGGGGGCTCATCGACGGCTCAGTCTCAACGCTCAGGGTTCACGGGCGGCTTCACCGCCCGGCGAGCGCTGTTCATCCTGCGCGCGGGCGAACGCCAGGTCGGGTTCCACCGGCAGCGGATAGACCCAGCGCACGATGGTCAGGCCTTCACTCTCGGGGGTCTGATCTGATTGGTTGACCCGGAGGGGGATGGGCAGTTCCGAATCCCGCAGGTGGCCGATGATGATCATGCACGGCCGGGTAAACCACCGCGACAGATCCAGTTCGCGTCCCAGCATCCGCTGGAAGGCGACATTGCTCGGCTCCTCTTCATCGGGCCGGGCCTTGAAATACGCCGGCGGCGTGAGCTGATTGAAGAAACTGAGCATCTCGAGATAACGATCGCGATCGGTGGTGCGCAGCCCGGTTCCGGGGGTGGTGGCGAAGCCCGTGGAGCGGTAGTCCTCAACGTACCGCCGATCGATGCTGTTGGTCAGCAGGGCACCGCCGGTGAACTGGGATTCGAGCTCTTCGAGCACCAGTTGTTCGTTGGGATGCCACTCCGGGAGGCGCAGCATGTAACCCAGATTCTTCATCTGGCCGGACGCCATGCGCGGCATCCAGCGCAGCTCCTCGCCGTCGCGCACGGCGTACCGTCGCGGGGGAAATCGGGCGTTGCGCACCCAGATCAATGTGACGTCGTGCAACGTGCCGGGCAGATCATGGAGAAGCACGCCTTCGAGTCCGGTTTCGCGACCGCCCCCGTCGCGTCGCACGCGGATGGTTCGTTCCGGGAGCTCGCGGATCATGCCGCCCCACTCGGCGCTGAGGCCGCCCAGCCAGTGCGCCTGGAACTGCGTCGCCGTGGAGCGCGACGGCATGACAAAAGACGACGCCGAGGAACCGACATCGAGTGAATAGCGGTTCGCGTTGGGAAAGCGGCTGATGGATTCCCCCGGTGCGGCCCAGGTGCTGAGCAGATTGCGTTCGCCGCCCCCCGGGGCGATCGCGACCGGCACGTTCTGGTAGCCGGGCGTGTAGAGCGTGAGCCAACTGACCGCCCGTTGCATCTGCGGCAGATCATCCGGCGCTTCCCACGCCGGTTGCGCAATGTGATCGAGGTACGTGAGATGCCGAATCTGCGGCTCGTTGATGCGAATGATGCTGACGGTGCCCCAGGCGATGGCGGTGAACGCGACGGCGCTGCCGGCAAAGGCGACCCAGGCGTGTTGCGGACGCTTGTACATCCGGAGAAACGCAAAACCGCCCGGACCGGCGATCACCCAGTACACCGTAAACAGCGCCAGTGCGATCAGCAGCCCCAGCCCCGCCTGCGTGGACATGGAAATCGGCTGAGAGATCAGTCCGCCCGGTCCGACGGCACGCTCGTGCGGCATGGCGCGCACCAGCAGATCCTCATCATTCATCGCGTTGTATTCAGCCGCGGTAGGCGTGTCGACCCGACGGCCGAGGATCCGGTTCCAGAACACATCCGCCTGCGGCAGCCCGGAGACCTGGTTGCTCAAACGGACGGACGCCATCTGACCGGAACTGACATCAAGTCCGCTGAGCGTCATCATGCCGTGCCCGTACCGGCGCTGGACGACGAGGACCCGACCGTCCTCGAGCGCCATGTGCGGCACGTAGTGGGGTCCGAGTCTGTCCAGATC
>SKZB01000265.1 GCA_007127615.1 Phycisphaerales bacterium
CGCCAAACGTCGGCAGCCAGGCCGGATCGCAATCGCCCGCGCTGAGCACGATCGTGCCACCATCTACGCGGCGATTGGTTCCGGCAACATGCGCCAACGAGTTGCCGGTCTGGTTGACGCCGTTGATCACCGCCACCGCAGTCAGACCCAATGATTCTGCATCGCGCGGCAGATCGACAATCAGCGCAAACTCGCCATCGATTCCACTCACGGCCTGTCCGCCCTGAGCGCTGACAACAACTGCATCGGCGACCGGTGAGCCGTCGGAGGACTTCACGACACCTTCGATGGACGCGGCGAAAGTAGCCGGGGCCTCTCGATCGGTGATGATCTGGCGGTCTGTCTCCTCAGCGAACACCTGCCGATGCTCTGCCAGTGCAGATCCGGCAGTGGCGACACACATCACGGCCGCGGCCACGGCTGCGAGCCTTTCCAACATCCTGCTTTTCGCGTTCAATGAACTCAACATTCGGTGTTTCCTTGCGTCAGTGGTTTGTGACCGGAGTATCGATGACCGCCACACCTGCCGACGGAAGCGAGGAAGTCTCACTCCGAGGCAGCCGTGCGGCAGGGTCGTCCCTCTTCCCTCCCATGCAAAGAGAGGTGAATCCCGGCACCGCGCGCTGAGAACCAGGAAAAAGTCAAAGAAGCTGCGATTCAGGTTCCGCCGTCCCCGGCCTTGGTGGCTTGTTCTCCGGAGGCGGAGATTCATCCTCCGGAAACGATCGCGAAGTTTCCGGAGACGGAGAAGCCGTTTCCTGGGCCGGAAACACAAGCAACGGAGGCCCGGGAGCAAGCGCAGGGCCCGATCAGATCGATAACCAGCTCTTCACCATGCCGAAATAAAGTTTGCATTCACAGCGCGCAAAACGGCTTGCCTGCTCTCTTTGTATGAAATGCCATACGGTTGCCTACCATTGCCGCAGCCGGTTCGATGCCGGCGAACCCCACCCATGGCCGCACCCCCGCGCAAAGATCGCTTTCCCACGACCGCCCGATCCTGGATCGACGGGCAGCTTGGCCGTGGCGAGCAGGGATTGGCCGAAACGAACCATCACATCATGAGCATGTACGGTGAGCCGCTGAAGGCGTACTACAACGGCAGTTCGTTTCGCTCGATGGGTGAGCCGGACGAGGTGATCGCGAGCTTTTTCGCCGATCGGCTCGGCCGGGCGGATTTTCTCGATCACTGGCAGGCCAGCGGCCGGAAGCTGCGGCATTGGCTGATCGTCGCGTTTCGCTATTTCCTGATGGAGCAGCGCGCGGCTCGGTCGTTGCCGATGGAACGCAGGCAAGTCTCCGATCGAGGCACAACGGACGAAGGAAGTCTCACCGGCGGGATTGTCGATGACTCCGCCCGCGATGCCGAAGAGATCTTTCACAGCGAGGTCGCGCGTTCACTCGTGCGCCGGGCCATGGCCGCTACGGAGCAGCAGTGCGCTGCCGATGATTTGCACGTCCACTGGCAGATCTGGGCGCGGCACACCATCGATGGCTGTTCGTTTCCGGAGCTGTCAGAGGAGTTTGACCGTCCGGCGGTTCGTCTCAAGGTCATGTCGCGCACGGTCAGCAACCGGTTTCGGCAGGTGATCCGCGAACTCGTCGCCTGGCCCGGCGCGCTGCCGCACCAGCTTGATGAAGAAATCCGGGAGCTGATGAGCGACCTGGGGAAAGGGGAGGACTGATGTCATCCGAAAATCCACCGCGATCGCTCTCGAAGCATCAAACCGCACACCTCTTGCAACACGGTCTGACGGTGCCGGTGCGTCCGATCGACACCCTCCTTGACCACCTGACCGCGCCGGACGGTTGGAAGTGGCTGGAGACAGCCCTCGGTGAAGAGTTCAGCGAAGCGGAACGCGCGATAGCGCTGACCGGCGGTGATGACTCCCCCGCTTCCGATTCGCGGCTAGTTGAATTGAAGGAACGAGCGAAAACCCTCGTCGCGGAGGCCCCGACGGAAAGTCGAGCGCTGGCCGCCATGGCGATGTACTGTCTGACGGTCGCCTCCGGGCTCGTCCATCACGGCCAGCTCCACAGCAGCCGGGGGCCGGCGGAATGGTCGGAGGTCTTTGCGGACCTGGCCGGCGTGGCGTTTCCGCAGTGGCGCTCCATCCTGTTGCAGGCCGCCGAGGAGGCGCTGCTCCGCTCGACCGCGTGAGGAGTCCGGCGTCATCTTTCAGTCATCTCTGTCGTCTCTGACATTGCCCGGCCCTGTCATCACCCAGCCAGCGGCGGTAAGGTGTTCTGCCAGTACGGCGGCAAGGACGGCGGCCAGTACGACGGCCAGCACGACGGCAAATGTGAGTCCCATGACACCAGACGATCAACGTGACCAGACACCGGCTGACGGCCCGAAGGGGCCGGCGACTCGCACGTCCGCCTCGATGTGGAGCACGGTCGATGCAGTGAGCATCTATGCCGGGCATGTCATCGGTCCGTACATCATTCGAGAACTGCTTGGCGAGGGTGGGTTCGGCGTGGTCTATCGCGCCGAGCAGACCGAGCCGGTCCAGCGGCACGTGGCGATCAAGATCATCCAGCCCGGCATGGGGTCCAAGGCGGTCATCGCGCGCTTCGAGCAGGAGCGCCAGACCCTGGCGCTTCTGGATCATCCCAACGTTGCCCGCGTGCTCGATGCGGGTACGTTCCTTCGCGGCGTGCCGTATTTCGTCATGGACTACGTCGATGGCGAACCGATCACGACGTACTGCGACCGCAACACGCTCTCCATCCGTGACCGGCTGGAACTGTTTCTCGACGTGTGCGAGGCGGTGCAGCACGCGCACCAGAAGGGCATCATCCACCGCGATCTCAAGCCGAGCAATATTCTTGTCACCGATGCTCCTTCGGGCGCTACGAAGCCGCTCGTCAAAGTCATCGACTTCGGCGTGGCGAAGGCGCTGAGCGGAACGATGGCCACCGAAGCCGTCCAGACCGAACACGGCCAGCTCATCGGCACGCCGGAGTACATGTCGCCGGAACAGGCCGAGATGGGTACGATCGATATCGATACGCGCTCGGATGTGTATTCCCTCGGCGTGGTGTTGTTCGAGCTTCTGGTGGGCGATCTGCCGGTCGATTCGAAGTCGCTGCGCAAAGCGGGCTACGCGCAGGTTGCGCGGCTGCTCCGCGAGTGCGATCCCATCAAGCCGAGCACGCGCCTGGGCCAGCTCGGCGAGCGCGTCGAGAAGATCACCCACTGCCGCCGGACGACGCGCCACGCGCTGGTTCGAGATCTCTCGCGCGAGCTGGACTGGATACCGCTGAAAGCGACGCGCCGCGAACGCCAGGAGCGCTACCGCACCGCAGCCGATCTCGCCGATGATATTCGCCATTACCTGCGCGGCGAGCCGCTTCAGGCCGGGCCGGCCTCCGTCGGATATCACATGCGCAAGTTCGTCCATCGCTATCGGGGTCACGTCGCCGCGGGGTGCGTGATCCTGGCGGTCCTGCTGGCCGGCGTCGTCGTGCTCTCCGTCGCTCTGGCGCAGGTAGCCGAGCAGCGAGAAATCGCCGAGTCGCGGGAGCGGGAAGCCCTGCTCGCCAGGGACGCGGAAGTACAACAGCGCGAGCGGGCGGAATCGGAAGCCGCGCGGGCGCTGCGGGCCGAAGCCGAGGCGGAGCAGGTCAGCAGCGAACTGCAGCTCGTCGTCGATTTTCAGGCGCAGCAACTCTCTGACCTTGACACCGCCGTGATGGGCGAGCGATTGCGCGAGGAGATCATTGAAAAACGCCGCTCGGCGTTGGCCGGCTTACCGGCGGGGGATGAAGCGATTGACCTTGGGCTGGAAGAACTTGAACGGTCCCTCAAGGGCGTGAACTTCACCGATGTTGCCCTTTCGGTCTTGAGAAGGAGTCTCTTTGATCGAGCCCTGCAAGCGATCGACGAGCAATTCAGCGATCAGCCGCTCGTTCGCGGGCGTCTGCTGCAGACCGTGGCGAGCACGCTGGTCCAGTTGGGATTGAGCGAACAGGCGATCGCGCCACACAGAGCCGCACTGGAGATTCACCGCCAGATTCTCGGAGAGGACCATCCGGAGACGCTGGCTTCGATTGCCAACCTGGGCTATTGCTTCATGCTGCAGGGAGACTTCGCCGCCGCCGAGCGTTATCTCAAAAAGGCACTCGGCGGAGCCCGGCGTGAATTCGGCGATGAGCATCCGAACACGCTTGCCGCCATGAACAACCTGGGATCGCTGCTCCGGCAGCAGGGCCGTCCCGAAGAAGCCGAAGCGTATTACCGGGAAGCCCTTCAAATTCGGCGTCGCACGCTCGGTGACGACGACCCTGCCACGCTGACTTCGATTGGCAACATGGGCTTTTTATTGAGAGAGCAGGGCCGGTTTGCGGACGCCGAGCCGTATGTTCGCGAATCGCTCGATGGCCACCGGCGCGCGTTTGGGGATGAGCACCCGCGCACGCTCATCTCGTTCGGTCACATGGGGGTGGTATTGCAGCGACAGGGGCGCTACGACGCGGCGATGCCGTACTTCCAACAGGGCTTGCGTGGTCATCGCCGCATTCTGGGTGATGAACATCCGGACACGCTGGTCGCGATCAACAGCAAGAGCGTGCTTCTTCGTGTACTTGAGCGCTGGGAGGAGTCCGAAG
>SKZB01000304.1 GCA_007127615.1 Phycisphaerales bacterium
CGGATGTCGGAGAACCCTCCCGGCGCGCCTTCAGCCATCGACCGTAGCCGAACCCAAGCCGATATTCTCCGGCTCTGGCGCCGGATTCGGCATCTCGTGGTGGCCGTTCCGGCAAGCCGCACCCATCCCCCTTCGTCGCGCTCCACCATGGTCGTGAATGCTCCAATCCCCTCTTCGTGCTGATCTCACCACGAAGATCGCGTTGAACACGAAGGAAACTAAAGAAGGCAACCAGAGTACGAACGCTTGATGCCATCCTTCGGCTTCGTCACGTCGAAGTTCATCAGCAAGCCGAGAGTTGGGGATTCGTGACCTGACGCCTCCATCCGCCCCTTCGTCGCTCCGTCGCTTCACTCCTCCCTCCCATCTTCGTGCTCTTCGTGTTCTTCGTGGTCATTCTTTTTCCATCGATCTGTCTCGGATCTCGCCGCCCATGATCTCACCACGAAGGGCACGAAGAGCACGAAGGATTCAGAGGACGAAACTCTTGATGCCGTCTCTACAGCTTTGTCATGTTGAAGTTCATCAGCAATCCAGGAGTCGGGCTTCGTGAATTGACGCCTCCCTCCGCCCCTCCGTCGCTTCGTCTCTTCGTCTCTTCGTCCCTTCTCCCCTCCCTCCCATCTTCGTGATCTTCGTGTTCTTCGTGGTGATCTTCTTTCCGCCGATCTGTTCTCGGAAAGACCACGAAGAGCGCGAAGGATTCAGAGGACGAATGATGCCTTAACCGGCGTCTGATCGCGTTTCGGAGCGACTCCCAAAAAGCGATAAGCCTCGGATTCACCGAGGCTCACGCAAGCGAGGCGGACGGGACTCGAACCCGCAACCACCGGATCGACAGTCCGGTACTCTAACCAATTGAGCTACCGCCCCTGATTGAATCGCTCGGCGGAAGGGGCTCCCGTCGAGCACGGAGAATATAGCATCCGTTCACGAGGCGTTCAAGTCATCCCTCGCCGGATTGTGTTCAATCCGGCCGGAGGCGGACCGTCGACTCCCTCGGCTCTGATCCGCCGGGTTGCTGGCGCCGGAAAACATCCGCCACCGACCGCCGCGCCCGCGGTCACAGATCCCCACTTCAACTGCTACGCTCAAGTACGCTCAAGGCTTCTCAGGCGGGCCACTTTTCTGGGGGGGCGCACGGTGCCCATCGTTCCCACTGCCTGCGCCCCCTCCGGCCCCCCGCTCGCCCGCCCTCTCCCACCACCTCCGGAGTCCGAACATGCTTGTCCAGGGCCGCCTGCTGATTGATCCCCACACCCCGCCCGCGCCGGGATGGGTGCGCGTCGAGGGCGGCCGCATCGCCGAGATCGGTGAGGGTGATCCCCCCGCCCTGCCCGCGGCCGGTGGTCCTGAGAGCGTCATCACCCCCGGGTTCATCGATGCTCACCTCCATCTGCCTCAAATTGACGCGATCGGTTGCGACGGGCTGGAACTGCTCGAGTGGCTCGAACGGGTGATCTTTCCGGCGGAACTCAAGTGGGGCAACGCCGGGTTCGCCCAGCGGCAGATCGATGAAGCGCACCGGCGACTGCTCCGCGCGGGAACGCTCGGCTACGCGGGGTATCTGACCAGCCACGGCCACGGGGTCGGCTGCTGGATCGATTCGCTCCGCCGCTTTCCCCTCCGCGCGATCGCCGGTCAGGTGCTGATGGATCGCGCGGGGCCGCCGGCCCTCACGAACCAGGTGATCCAACCGCTGCGCGGCGTTCCGGGCGATCGCGCTTCGATGAGCGTCAACCCGCGGTTTGCGGTCTCCTGCTCGGGCGATCTGCTCAAAACCGTCGCCCCGATGTCCGCGGGCCTGTTCATGATCCAGACGCACCTCGCGGAATCAGAACGTGAGTGCGAAGTCGTGCGGGAGCTGTTCCGGGAATGTGAGAGTTACACCGAGGTCTACGAACGTTTCGGCATGCTCACGCCGCGCACGCTGCTGGCGCACGCGATTCATCTGGGCGAGGCGGAGTGGCGACTGATCGCCGAGCGCGGCAGCGTGGTGGTGCACTGTCCGGGCGCGAACACGTTTCTCGAAGCGGGGGCATTCGATCTTCACGCCGCCCGCGAACACGGGGTGCGCCTTGCCCTGGGGTCGGATGTCGCGGCCGGCCCGGACCTCGCGATGCCGCGCGTCGCGCGGTCGATGATCGAAGTGGCGAAACTGAGAGGGATCGTGACCGGTCGATCGACGCCGGTCCCCACGCCGGCCGAGGCGTGGTCGATGATCACGCGCGGCAACGCCGAGGCGCTCGGCTGGGAGGATGCCGGCCGAATCGAACCGGGCGCCCGCGCGGATCTGCTCCTGCTGCAGCCGCCGTTCGAGATCGATGAACATCTGATCGGCCGGCTGATCTACACGTGGCGTGATGCGATGATCGCGGCACGCATCGTGGACGGCCGATTGATCGAGGTACCCGAGGTGGAAAATGGTTCGCCCGTCACGGCCGGCCGTTTTCCGGGTGCGGCGGGGAATGGCGTAGACTAGTGCGGCGATGTTTATCCCCCTCGGCACAACCCGGCAGGTGCGCAAGCAGGCGATCGTGACCGAATCGCTGATCCTGGTCAACGCCGTGGTCTACCTCATCGGGCTGGTGGGTGATCATTTCGAGTGGTTCAGTATCGAATCGTACATTGCCGCCGGCTGGTTCCACGGCACGAACTCGCCGATCTGGACGGCGATCACCTACCAGTTCCTCCACAGTCCGAACGATGTCTTTCACCTCATCTTCAACATGCTGTTTCTGTGGATCTTCGGCCGGGCCGTCGAAGACCGTATGGGCCGGCTGTCGTTTCTGGGGTTCTATCTCATCGGCGGCATCGTGGCCGGCGTCGGACACGCCATGGTCAGCGGCGCGCCGGTCATCGGGGCGAGCGGTTCGGTCGCGGCGGTCTCCGGCGCGTTTCTCGCGCTCTTCCCGCGCAGCCGCATTCGCATACTGCTGATCTTCTTCATCATCGGCATCTTTGAGATTCCCGCGCTGTGGTTCATCGGCTTCTTCTTTCTCATGGACATCCTGCGCGGCCTGGGCGACATCTTCGGCGGATCGGGACAACAGATTGCGTACATGGCGCACCTGGCCGGGTACGTGTACGGCTTTGCGATGGCGTTCGTGCTGCTTGCGATCGGACTGCTGCGACACGATGATTTCGATATGTTCTATCTCTTCCGTCAGTCGCGCCGTCGTGCGGCGTTCCGCGCCGCCAGCCGGGGCAAGGCCAGCGGCCTGTACGAGTCGGCGACCGCGGATACGGCCAAACGGCTGGAGAAACAGAAACAGGCCGCGGAACGGCGCAAGCCCACCCCGCAGGAAGAAGCGATCGCGCGGCAGCGAAGTGTGATCGCCAAAGCGATCGCCGCGCGCGATCTGCCACGGGCGGCGCGCGAGTTCATCGAGCTTCAGAAACTCGACCCCGAAGCGGCGATTGCGGAAGATGCGCAACTTGACGTCGCCAACCAGCTCTACGCCGAAGGCCGTTATGAACACGCCGCCCGGGCTTACGAAGGCATTCTGGAGACGTATCCCGGCACCTCGCGCGGCCCGGAAGTGCGCCTCATGCTCGGCCTGATTTACACCCGGCAGATTGAGCGACCGGAGCGGGCGAAGGAACTGCTCGAAGCGGCGAGAAAACGTCTCGCCGATGGCGCGCAGGCGCAGCTGGCCGAACGACTTCTCGCGGAGCTCCAGACATGACTGACGGCGATACGACCGAGCACCGGGCGACCGATTCTCCACCGCAGCGAACGCGGATCAAGATCTGCGGCATCACCAGCCCGGAACTGGCGGAAGTTGCGGTGGCATCCGGCGCCGATGCGGTCGGGCTGGTCTTTGCGCCCGGTTCGCCGCGACACGTCGAGTTTGAGACCGCCGTGGAGATCGTCGAAGTGCTCCCGCCCTTCGTCACCGCCGTCGGACTCTTTCAACTGACCAGCCGCCTCAACGAAGATCTTGAAGACTGGTGGGAAGAGTGGTGCCAACTGCACGGCGAGGAAAGTGAGGATCTCGTCGATGAAGTCGCCGACACCCACCGCGTGATCCGCGGGTTCCGCTTTTCGCGCGAGGCGGTCGAACGCTGGAATGCGTGCGCGGCGGTCGATGCCCTTTTGATCGATGGCGGCGCGGGCGGCGCGGGCGAATCGTTCGATCACACGGAGCTCGCGGCGATGCGTCCCCGGATCACCAAGCCGATCATTCTTGCCGGCGGCCTGACCCCGAGCAACGTTGCGGACGCCATCCGAACCGTGCGGCCGTTTGCCGTCGATGTCTCCAGCGGCGTGGAATCGGAACGCGGCGAAAAGGATCCGGCCCTGATTCGCGCCTTCTGCGCCGCCGTGCGCGAGGCCGATAGCGCCCTGGCCTGATCACCCCGGCAGCCCCTGACGCCGGAAAAGAGGGGCGCGAGCACTGGTGCGCGACTGAAGTCTGGTCTGAATCACTCCCCCGCGCGGAATACGGCGACGACATCCTCCACCGGTACGACGAACAATCGGTTGTCACCTTCGAAATCCACCGGAATCGCGTGCTTGGGATTGAACAAAACGCGGTCGTACTGCTTGATCGGGTAGTCCGCGTCGTTCTCGACCTGCACGCTGATTGTGGCGACC
>SKZB01000172.1 GCA_007127615.1 Phycisphaerales bacterium
GACAAGCGGCGAGGAACCAGACTGACCGCCGCCCTTCGTGCCTCCGTGGCTCCGTGCCTTCATGCCTTTGCTGAGAAGCTCTCATCCGTGCGGGTTACTTGCGCAGATTCCTGAAGCGCCACTTTCAGAACCGCACCCGGCCCAGCGTCACGCCGAAGGTCGTCTCATCCTGAATCTGATCGTACCGGATGAACAGAACCAGATCGAAGTCGGGGAAGCTGCGCGTCACCCGGGCCCGCACCGCCCGGAAATCATCCTCGCGGAAGTCCCACTGCGGCGTGAAGATGATCCGGTACTTCGGCGTGAGCTGGTACCGCCAGCCGACATCGAGCACCTCGGTCTTGCTCGCTTCAATCGTGCGGTACTCCACGTAAGTGGTCAGCACCGGCGAATGCTGCAGCTCCGCGCCCACCGCGCCGCGCGCGAAAACATCTTCATCCAGATCGTAGGTCGCGCGGCTGAGAAACGCGAGATGGTCGCTGAAGTTCCAGATGACCGAACCTTCCGCGTGATCGCCGAAGTGCGAATACTCCGGCCAGGCGTCGAAGAACTGCGGTGTGGGGGAGCGGCGGTCGGTGTCGTTGCTCGTGAAGACGACGTTCGTATCGACCGTCAGCACATCCACGCTGCGCCACCGGCCCGGCCCGCCGCGCTGGGTCTGCCAGGTGTTCCGCACGCCCAGCCGCACCGCAGCGCCGTCGCTGAGTGGCTCGGTCAACTCGTCGAAGATCGGCAGATCCGTACCGGAGATCGTGCTGTAGCCGTACCACGCCGTCACGCTCGGCTCGATGATGTGGCGCAGCCGGTGGAGGTTGAGCAGGCGACTGTTGACGCGGTTGTCCACACGTTGCAACCGGGTGCTTGCGGTCACGCCGACCGAGCCGAACAGGCGGTACTTCTCTTCTTCTTCCGGGGCAAACTCGGCGAACTCCGTATCCCAGAACGTGAATCGCCCGACGGCAAACGGCACGATTTTCAAGCTGCCGATCTCGGTCGGCAGCGAGATTTCATGGCGCGTATCCGCGCGGTTCACCCACCGGTTGGGAAAGCCGGCCGCGAGAAACTGATCTTCGAATTTATCGTCCGCCCCGATGCCGAATCCGCCCTCGCGAATCCCGGTTTCGCGCGGCGTGCGATCGTGGAATGCAAACCGAACGCGCGACACGCTGAACGAACTGGAATACGTCAACGAATCGCCGAACAGCGAATCACCGATGCGGCGGTAGAGAAGCTCCGGCAGCTTTTCGACCTGGTACTGACGCGAAGCGAGCAGATAGCTGTTCGAGACGAAGTCATTGAATTCGTATTTCGTCAGAATGCTGAACGCCGCGTTGTCGTGCTGGTGTTTGAGATACAGACTCGACTCGTATTCACGCCGCTCGTCGAAGTCATCACGCCGCCAGTGCGCGATGAACGTCTCATCGCTCAGCCACGCGCCCTGCCCCTGGAACGTCCAGTTCTCGCCGAATCGCTGCTGATGCTCCCAGAGGGCAAGCCCCCGGAACGTCCGGTCGGGATCGACATCGCGGCCGGCCGGCGTGCGGTCGGTCCCGTCATCGTCGTAAAGTCCGTAGAGATCGAGCGAGCCGCGGGTGGCGCCGTAGTCGTAGCGAAATTCAAGCCCCAGCCCCGCCCCGCGCTTCGTGTAACCGTCGACCTTCAGGTCGATATCCAGCCCGTCGGGCGGCTCCTCACCCATCAGCGCGTAGAGGTCCCAGGTGGTTTCAATCTGCAGCCCGTCCTGATCGCGCTGACCGATGCGAATACCGCGCAGCGGCACGTCGCCGGCTTCGCCGGCGAAACGCGGCAGGGCAAAGAACGGTACCCGGCCCGCCCGCAAGCGCACGCCGCGGGCATCGAGATACGTCGCATCGTTCTCACGTTGCTCGATGCGCATGTGCTGCGCGCCGATCGAAATGTGCGGCGTGAAAAACTCACTCGTCGAGGCGGTGACCCGCTCGGCCGTCCACTCGTTGACCGCCTGCTGGCGCATTTCGCCGGCCCGGGCGTACAGCGTGATCTCACCGTCGCGGGCGTGCGTCCGCAGCACGCCGTCGACGAGCACCGCCTGGTCGCGCCGGAAGTCGTAGTAGATCTTCGGCGAGCGAACGACGTACTCATCTTCATTGGCGCGCACGATCACGTTGCCTTCGAGATACACGCCGCGGAGCTGCTCGGTGCCCAGGCGGCCGGCGACCAGATCCTCGGTGCGGCCGGGATCGGAAAAAATCACCGCGCGCTGGGCCACCATCGAAAGGCGATGCCATTCGGCGCCGGCGCTGCCGGAGACGAAGTCCAGCAGGATGCCGCCTTCGAGCGTGGTCACGTTCTCTTCTTCCCCGGACTGAAAATCAATCTCGGGTGCGCTGAACTGCACCGAGCCGCCCGGGGCGGACAGCCACGGTACGGGGTCCGGACGCACCGGCACTTCAACCTCATCCGGCAGCGGCACGGTTCGATCCGGATCGAAAGGGACCCCCGGCCGGGGCACGAACGGCTCCGGATCGTAGAGCGCCGAATCACGCTCCACCTGCGGCCAGCCGGCGAGCGCCGGCGGCTCCACGGTCAGACGCAACAGATGATCGCGCAGCCGCGCTTCGCCATCCCGAACGATCGCCGGACGCGTCGGCCCGTGCTCCACCAACCCCGCACGCAATCGCACATCGCCGCGGGCGCTGCCGGTCACGAGAATATTGCGCCCGGCCACGCCCGACCCGGCGCGCCGGGTCGGATCGCTGACCTCTTCAAAGTACACCGCGATCTGATTGATCACCCCGTCCGCGCTCGGCAGACGGTTGAGCCAGACCACCGCCGTCTCGGCATGAAAGCGGTACCCCGCGATCGTGATCACGACATCCTTATCGAGCAGCAGCCGCTGCGTGTCATCGACCCGCCACGACCGGGCGCGGAGGGAACGCAGTGTGATATCGCCCGTTCGGGGTTCGACCGGCAGCACGAAGCCGCTCAGCCGATCGCCCGTCACCCGCACCGTGCGGGTCGCGCGATCCTCCGGCGGGGGCGGCTGAACCGTCTCCTGCGGCGCCGCGCGGGCCGCGGGAACCAGCAGCGCGAAAAGAATTGCCGGCAGGATGAGCCCGCCGAACCATTTCCGGAGGGAGACCCGGGCAAAGACCCGGGAGAAGTCCTCACAATCGCCCCGAAACCAGCCCGGCAACCAGCCCGGCAACCGGACCGATCGCCGTTTCGGCGTGGAACTCGTAGATGCGCGCGACCTCCAGGACACGCGGCGGATGATACGGCCGCCCGCTCCCCCCGGCAATCCGGGCCGGGCCGTCTCCCGCGGAGGGGGGATGACGGAGGCGAAGCGACGAAGGGACGAAGCGACGGAGGGGTGCAGTGACGGAGTGACGAAGAATGTCTGAAGGGTGCCATGCTTCGTCCCGCCCCCGGAGATGGGCGAAGCATGCGGTGGGGCGACGAAGGTACGGAGAGCTCACGACTGCTTGTCGTCCCCGCGGAGGCGGGGACCCACTGGGCGCGCCGGACGGCTTCTTCGCGCAATGGATTCCCGCCTCCGCGGGAATGACGGAGGGCCGGCGGGCGCTAACAATTGCTCGTCGTCCCGACTTTCCGAGAAGAACGCGGGGCGGTTCGAGCCAACAGGGAGATGCACATGACCACCCGGAATTCGTCGAGCCACTGCCCGAACTGCGGAAACGGCGAGGTTGTCGAGGGCCGATTGCTGGACCTGATCGGTATCGGCGGGGGGACGGTCTTTCGGCCGAAGGGGCGCGGGTTCTTCGGCTGGCTGTTGCGCCGGGACGCCACGCTCTCCAATCCAACCCGGGCGTGTTCGAAGTGCGGCCTGGTCTGGACGTTCGTCGATGCCGGACGCCTCGTGTGAGCGAGCCGCCGGCTGATCGCTCCCACGGGTTTCGCATCCGTCGGCGGGCGTTGAAGATCCCCCCGGATCCGCCCCCACGGCTTCCTGAAGCGCCGGTTTCGCTTCTCCATATTGACAAATCGCGGAATCATCCGAACCATCGTTGCTTCATCGGGCATGGATGTTAACCTCTTGTCTCTACGCAATTTGGCATCATTGAAGCGTGTCCGGGAGAAGGTCTCCCGGGACGCGCTCTTTGGTCATTTCTGAGAAGACGAAAGGATTTCAGCTCTATGAAGCAATCTGCAATTGGATTTCTGACCGGCGTGATCGGCTGCCTGATGGTCTGGGCGCTCATCCAGCAGCATCCGGCGTTCGCCGGTGAACCGGATCGATCACGCGCCGATGCGCCGGGAGTGGTGGCGGGGGTGGCGTGCCCGGGCGATCTGGACGGGGACGGTCAGGTCAATGTGTTTGACCTGCTCATCCTGCTGGAGAATTGGGGTGACTGTCCCACTGAACCGGCAGCATCGTGCGTGGATTTCTGCGGCGAAGAGGCGCCGGCCGGGTGCTGGTGCGATGACAACTGCGCTGCATTCGGTGACTGCTGTGATGACGTCTGCGAAACCTGCGACATCGGGTGCCCGCCGGACCCGGATTCGTGCGCTGGCAACTGCGGAGAACAGGCGCCGGGCGGGTGCTACTGCGATGACAACTGCACTTCGTTCGGTGACTGCTGC
>SKZB01000171.1 GCA_007127615.1 Phycisphaerales bacterium
ACGCCACCCTGCGGACTTTATGCTCTGGAAGGCTGACCCCAGACACGTCATGAAGTGGCCCAGCCCGTGGGGGGAGGGGTATCCCGGCTGGCATCTCGAGTGCTCCGTCATGGCGGTGAAACTGCTCGGCCGGGAGACCGGCGGCGTGATCGACCTTCACTCCGGCGGCGAGGACAATATCTTCCCGCACCATGAGTGTGAAATCGCGCAGTCCTGCTCTGCCAGCGGCGCCGATCATTTCGCGCGCTATTGGTTTCATACGCGCTTTCTCATCGTTGAAGGCGAAAAGATGAGCAAGAGCAAAGGCAACTTTTTCACGGTGCGCGACCTGCTCGCCAAGGGTGCCTCGCCCGCGGCGATCCGTCTTGAATTGATCAGAACCCATTACCGCACGAATGCCAACTTCACCTTCCAGGGACTGCAGAACGCCCAGCGCCAGATCGATCGCTGGGCGAAACTGCGCGACTGGTTGGAAACGAATCGGGAGAAGAACCTGCCCGGGTCCGGCCCCGGCCCGCTGGAGCAGGGGCTGGAAGCATTCAAGCAGGCGCTGTGTTCAGATGTCAATGTGGCCGGCGCGATCGGCGCGTTGAATGAAGCGGCCGGCAAACACAATCCGGCGCAGGATGCGCCGACCGGTTCGGGTGATCGTCACTACGCGGATGAACTGATCGCGCTCGACCGAATGAACTCGGTGCTCGGGGTGCTGGATCTCGATCGTCGTGCGGCGAGCACCGATGATGACCCGGAACGCGAATTGATCGAAACGAAGATCGCGGAACGTGCCACGGCAAGGAAGAACAAGGACTTCGCGCGCTCGGACGAAATCCGTGATGAACTGCTCGCCATGGGCATCGCGATCAAAGACGGTCCGGAAGGCACCACCTGGAGCCGGGTGGTCAAGTAATCCAGGTCATCATGGTGCCTGAGCATTCACAACAACCCGTGATCGGCCTGACCGGGGGGATCGGATCCGGCAAAAGCACCGTCGCGCGGGTGCTCGCCGATCTGGGGTGTTTCGTCACGGATTCTGATGCCGCGGCGAAGGCCGAGTTGAACGAACCCCTGGTGCGCGACAAAATCGTCGCGTGGTGGGGGGAGGAGGTTCTCGATCGGGAGACCGGCCGGCCGGACCGGTCGAAGATCGCCGCGATCGTCTTCAACGACGCTTCGGCGCGGAAGAAGCTGGAACGAGTGATTCACCCGCGGATCGAAGCGAGGCGGCGGGCGGCGTTCGCGAGCGCCCCGGCGGGGACGAAGGCCTTCGTCATCGACGCGCCGCTGCTGCTGGAGGTGGGGCTGGACCGCGAATGTGATGCGGTGATCTTCGTCGACGCGCCGGAGGAAGCCCGGCGGGCGCGGGTTCAGGCGGACCGGGGCTGGGATGCGTCAGAGCTGGCCCGGAGGGAAGCGGCCCAGATGCCACTTGACGAAAAGCGAAATCGTGCCGATCATATAGTCTGCAACGAAGGCGATCCGGGGGAACTGACCGAACGGGTTCGCCAGACCCTCGAGACGATCATCAACCGACACCGGCGTGGGATTGCCTCATCAGCGTATCCTGACGACCGGGACGAGTAGATGAAGACACCCCACGAAGACCGTCCGTCGGCGCCGAGGTCGCCGACCTGCCGCGGCTTGGAGAGGCCTCCGGCATGCATGATGGCCGCTTCACTCCCAGCGCTCACTCAGACCCCAATCCCGAGATATCTCACCAGCCGAAGCGAACCGATTGACCGCGTTCGCCGCCCCGCCGCCAACTGAACGGCGGGCGCATCAAGGAGTACGGATTCCATGGCCAGCAAGAAGTCACGTCGACGCCGGAGCAAGCGAGGGGGTGGTTCCAGCCAGAACGCCGCCGTCGCCACCGTCACCCTTCAGCCGGGCGAAGTGCCGTCCGACGAACAGCTCGAGGCGGAAGCCGCTGAGCTCGATAAGGAGACACAGGGGAAGTACGACCTCGCGAAGAAGGACGACTACAACCTCACGAAGCTCCAGCACATGAGCAACGACGAGCTGATCAAGCTCGCCAAAAAGGAGAAGGTCGAGGACCACACCTCTTTGCCGAAGCAGCGGCTCGTCTTCGAGATTCTCAAGGCGCGGGCGCGGAAACAGGGGCTGATGGTCGGCGAGGGCACGCTCGAAATCCTGCCCGACGGGTTCGGTTTCCTGCGCAGCTCGGAGTATTCCTACCTCGCTTCGCCGGACGATGTTTACGTCAGTCCGTCGCAGATCAGGCGGTTCGGCCTGCGAAAGGGACAGATCATCAAGGGTCTGATCCGACCGCCGAAGGAGGCGGAAACGTACTTCGCGCTTCTGCGCGTGGAAGAAGTGAACGGCCAGGATCCGAAGAAAATTCATGACCTGCAGCGATTCGAAAACCTGACTCCGCTGCACCCGAATCGACGGATTCACCTCGAGCTTGATGCCGAGGGCCTGGAAACGCGGATCATCGACCTGGTCGCACCGCTCGGTTTCGGCCAGCGGGCACTGATCGTCGCTCCGCCGCGGACGGGCAAGACGGTCATTCTGCAAAAGATCACCAACTCGATCGCCCAGAACCACCGCCCGGATTCGGAGATGCCGGCGAAGGTGATCGTGCTGCTGATCGACGAGCGGCCGGAGGAAGTCACCGACTTCCGCCGCAACACGCCGGATGAAGTTGAAGTCGTTGCCTCCACGTTTGACGAAGAGGCCGGCCGACACATTCAGGTCGCCGAAACCGTGATCGAAAAGGCCCGCCGCATGGTCGAGTTCGGCCAGCACGTGGTGATTCTGCTCGACTCGATCACCCGTCTCGCCCGCGGATACAACAACGCGATGCCCAACTCCGGCAAGATCGGCACGGGCGGGGTTGACTCCGCCGCGCTCATCAAGCCGAAGAAATTCTTCGGCGCCGCCCGCAACATCGAAGATGGCGGCTCGCTTACGATCATCGCCACCGCCCTGGTGGATACCGGCTCCAAAGCGGATGAAGTCATCTTCGAGGAGTTCAAGGGAACCGGCAACGCGGAATTGCACCTGACGCGGAAGCTCGTGGAGAAGCGCATCTGGCCCGCCATCGATATCTCCGCCTCCGGCACGCGACGTGAAGAATTGCTGCTGGATCCGAAGGAACTCGAACTGGTCGTCCGCCTGCGCAAGGTTGTCAGCGACATGAGCGTCGTCGAGGCGATGGAGCTTCTCCGAAGCCGCATGTCCAAGACCAAGAGCAATGCGGAGTTCCTGATGACGATGAACCTCGGCTGAGCGCGAAATCGACCTCGCCCGGCCGGCCGATTTGAGAACCGTCAGATGCCCAGAAAAAACAGCGCGGTCCGGATGTTCCGGACCGCGCTGTCGTGTGTTGAGACCAACACAGAACGTGGCGTCAATTGATCAGCCGCCGGCGTTCTGGTTCAGCTTTTCGAGGATCTCGGTCGTCAGGTCCTTCTCGTCGATCTCGTCAGAGGAGTAGACGATTTCGAGCGCGATCAGCTGGACGTTCTGATCGGACGCGACGGTCGGCATCGTCCGTTCGACCGCTGCTTCGAAACGTTCCATCAGTTCCTGCTGACGCTGCTGGAACTGCATTTCGAGTTCCATAAGGCGATCCTGGTCGCCGGTCTGCTGCGCTTCCATCGCCTCGGCCTGGATCTGTTCGAGGTACTCAAAGAATTCGACCGTGCGGTGATAGTTGTCAAACACCTGCTGCGGCTCGTACGTGCCGATCGTCATCTTGCCCTCGCCATGATGGTCGGGCGCGAGGGTAAGACCCGCGGCAATTCCAACGGCCGCGACCAGGGCGGCACCGGCGGCGAGACGGGTTTTCATCGTTGCGAACATACAGAACTCCTTTTTGCGATCAGAATCTCATTGTTTAACGTCGAGTGACTTTTGTACACGATCACGTCACGACATTCGCATTCGACAAACATTCGCCACGCGATCACTATTTCATGATGACCGGTACGAAACGGTAGGACCCATTGTTCACTTTGGCAACCGACACCCCAAAGAGAGCCCAAACAGCCAGCCGGAATGCTTTATACGCGTGTCTGAGAGCGATGCCATTGCCGATTCTGTCGCCCCAGAAGCGCGGCGGCGCTCTCCGGACCCCAGCTTCCCGGCGCATAATTGGCCTGAATATTTTGACGAATCGAAGACGAGGGATCATTCAGGAACGGCATCATTGAATCCCACGCGCCTTCAACTTCAAGCCGATGTTTGTAGAGCGTTTGATCGCCGCGCATCGCGTCGAGCAGCAGTGGTCCGTACGCTTCGACCGGTTCGGCGTGAAATCGCTGCTGATAGTCGAAATCCATACGGACCGTGTCGAGTTGAATGCCCGGGCCGGGCACCTTTCCCTGAAACTGAACACCGACGCGTTCGGTCGGTGCGATCTCGATGATGATCCGGTTGGGCGGCCGGCTTGCGCCATCGTTGGACGGATGGAGATGTCGAAAAAGATCAATCGGCGGCCGCTTGAATTCAATCACGATCTCGGTTCGCTTTTCCGCCAGGCGTTTACCGGTTCGCAGGTAGAACGGTGTGCCCGCCCAGCGCCAGTTGTCGATCCGAAGGGCGAGCGCGGCGAAGGTTTC
>SKZB01000094.1 GCA_007127615.1 Phycisphaerales bacterium
AAGAGTTTGACCACGAAGAACACGAAGGACACGAAGTCAATGAAGAATAGGATGGAGGGGTGAAGCGACGGAGCGACGGAGCGACGAAGGGGCGGAGGGGCGGAGGCAGGCGTCAAGTCGCGAAGCCCCGACTCTCGGCTTGCTGAGGAACTTCGAAGTGACAAAGCCGAAGGACGGCGTCAAGTGTTTCCTGCGTTGAATCCTTCGTGTTCTTCGTGAACTTCGTGGTTCACTGAGAACAGATCGACGGAAAGAGTTTGACCACGAAGGACACGAAGGACACGAAGTAAGTGAAGATGGAATTTGGACATTCACGAATCCCAACGAATGACGTACTTATGGGGTCGTGGTTTGCGCGCGACCCGCGCGTTTTCAACTGACGAATCAGAAGGAAGGTTACGCTCGATGCCCACGAAGTCGCCGCCCGAGATCCCGCTGTCCGAATACGCCGCCCGCCGGAAGAAGGTCCGCGCGCAGCTCAAGAAGTCGATCGGCGTCGTCTTTGCCGGTCAGCCGCTCGATCATCTGCACGATGACTTTCGGCCGCACCCGCACTTTGAGTATCTCACCGGGATCACGGATGAGCCCGAAGCGGTGCTCGTGCTCGACCCCGCCAACCCGGTCGACGCGCGGCGGGAGATTCTGTTTCTGCGGCCGCTGAACCCCGAGGTCGAGAAGTGGGACGGCTACCGGCTCGAGGTCAGCGCGAAGTTGCGCGAACGGACCGGATTCAAAGCGATTTTTCGCACGACCCATCTGCCCCGCTTCCTCGGCGCCGCGGCGAAGCGGGCCAGATCACTCGCCTGCCTGCATGACTTCGCCCGGTACGATCAGCCGGTCTCGCCCGATCTGGAACTCTTCGGCAAGCTGGAATCGCGCATCCCCGGCCTGTCGATCGACGATCAGACCGAACTGATCCCCGGCCTGCGCGGCTCCAAGTCTTCCCGCGAAGTGAAGATGATCGAGTACGCGATCGACATCACCGCCGAGGGGTTTGGCGCCGCGTTCAAGTGCGTCAAGCCGGGGATGAACGAGTACGAACTGCAGGAGACGATCGAACACGCCTACCGCCGGCGCGGCGCGCGGCGGACCGCGTTCAACACGATCGCCGGCTCGGGGATCAACTCGACCGTGCTCCACTACCGCGCGAACGATCAGACGATCGAGGACGGCGCGCTGATCTGTATCGACTCCGGCGCGGTCTGGGGCGGGTACAGCGCGGATATCACGCGCACCATCCCCGCGGGTGGCCGGTTTACCACGCGGCAGCGCGAAGTCTACGAAGTGGTGCTCAATGCCCAGGACGCCGCGATCAAAGCGTGCCAGCCCGGGGCAACCCTCGCGGAGATCGACCGGGCTGCCCGTGCCGTGATCACCCGGGCGGGCTACGGCGATTCTTTCATCCACGGCGTCGGTCATCACCTCGGCCTGGAGACGCACGACCACGCGCCGGACGGGCCGCTCAAGGCCGGTGCGGTCGTCACCATCGAGCCAGGCATCTACCTGCCGGAGGAAGCGATCGGCATCCGCATCGAGGATG
Organism: Phycisphaerales bacterium; assembly: GCA_007127615.1. GTDB lineage: Bacteria > Planctomycetota > Phycisphaerae > Phycisphaerales > SM1A02 > SKZB01. The sequence goes on from SKZB01000094.1 coordinate 1,541, forward strand.
ACATACTGATCACGAAGGACGGCTCACGGAACTTGTCGAAAGGGGTCCCCAAGAGCGTGCGCGAGATCGAAAAGGTCATGAAGGAACGGTGAGGTCGCGCGGCGGGCCGCGAAGGATCGCCGGCGGTTCGCCCCGCTGCGATTAACGTCGATGTCTGGTCGGTGCGGCCTGACACACTTCATCGGTTTGTTGGCGGGGAAGCGATCAACGCTTTGGCTTTGATTCGCAATCGCTGCCAGCGGGAACGCTCCGAAGCAATCGAGATGCCGAGTGCGTTAGCAATGTGGATGTGAGCTAAGCCGTCAAGACGAAGTTGCACCATCCGGCGGTCATCCTCATCGAGCCGGAACATGAGTGAATCGACGATCAGCTGAACCGGTTCCGCCGGCGTATGGCTGCTTGCTCAGTTGCCTTCCTGAAGACCTGGACTGTGTGATCAGTAAGATGGAGATGTCATGAATCAAGCCGACAGTCACGAAATCTCCTGCCTCCGATGTGGCCAGGTACTAACTGTGCCCAGCGCGCGTTGTCCAGAATGTGGCCTCTCTTGCGGATTTGTTTCGGATTCAAGCAGCCCTTTGCTGCGATACGCAGAGCCGCACTGGTTGGAGCGACTGTATCGTGGGGTTCGGTTCGCGGTATGGGGGTTCTATGGCATGGTTCTCAGCGCCGTCGCAATGTCTGTGATCGGAATGAGCACGACCCTGCTGCAGAACCAACTGTCGGACGAAGGCATGAAGCCCTGGCTGGACATCCTCATGTGGATGTTCGTCGGGGCGGCCTTCGTATCTTTGTTATCTGTGATCGTCGGAGTGTTCTGGTGTTCGCAGTCGGATCCATATCGGACGAACAGGATCGAAGACGGTCTACGGATTGCGCTCTTGTCTGCCGCAATCCCAGGGCTGTTACTCTGGGTCGCGGTATCGACTGGTGCTGCTGGTCGTGGGTGGCACGAGCCGTCCATTGCAATCGGTGCCGCGCTATTGCTGTGTACTCATCTCATCCTGCACTTACGTCATCTTGATCGACTGTTACGTCGGTGCGAGCAAGCCCCACAAGTTGGGCAGCGATCGCGCGTCGCGCTACTCATGCTTGGCATACTCGTTCTTGGATCATTGCTGATGCCGGAGGGCGATCAAGCTCTACGCATCTTGTGGATCATCTGGAGCATTGTGATGCTTTTCTCCCTGCGCGCCGCGAGAGCGGCCATCGTCAGCGAGTATCATCAGATTCCGTCCGGCACGCAGGGCGTCTGAAAAGGCTCATTTATGGGCCAACGTTGAGAAGTCAATGCAAGGACGGCTGTACGGGACGGACGAAGGCGCGGGAGGCATTGTGAGAGGCGTGGAGGAGGGAAGTACGAAGTGACGGAATGACAAAGGCGTGGGTGACGTCGGTGACGAGCCTGAGTCCGGCCTTTTCAGTAATCGCTGACGCCGGGGCGCACGGAGTCTCGGGCACCTCCGGACCGGCCGCCTCTATTCGGGACTACTCTTCAATACTCGTTCGCCGCGGCATCTGGGTCGGTGGCTGCATTCTTGTCCTGACGCTGATCACTGCACTTCATTCGGTCGTGGAGGCGAAGGAACACCACGCCGAAGAGCTTCAACACATGATCGGCACGAAGCGTACAGTTCTCAGCGGGATAGACATGGATGCTTTCCTGCATCGCGCGAAGATATCTCGCGCGTAGCACTTCATCCATCTGCGACGGCGGGTGGGGGTATCCGTCTGATGATGCGCGACTTGTGCCTTTCGAAAGAAACCCGCCTCGGGCGCGGGATCATGCCGAAATGTGCGAGGGATATTGGTGGCCTGCATCCTGCTTGTCTAGGAATATTCAGATCCGCCCCTTCGAGGATACTGTGTATGTTGCCACGCTGGCTCTGGCTTGACTTCGTCGAATCGCCTTTCGTTGTGACGAGAGAGCAGCGGCAAGAGATCAGGCGGATCGCGCGTCGCCTGGCAGCGCGGTCGCCTCCAAGGCGTCCCGCGATGCCGGACGTGAAGGAGCGATCGTGGCGACGGTTGGTTCGACCCGTTGAGAAATGGCCGGGTATCGTTGATTTGTGCCTCGGCATTTATGCAATCACTCTTCTGGCAAATGTACTTTGTATTCCAGCGTCATTGAGAAGTGTGGTTGTCGTCTCCGTCCAGCTTCTTCTCTGGGTGCCCGTCACCGCACTGTCGCATCAGATCTGGAAACCGTGGTACCGGCTGGCGATGCATGAGATGGGCTTGCCGATCTGCGCTGCGTGCGGGTACGATCTCTCCGGTACGGCGCTCGAATCTCACGCCGCGCGCACGTGTCCGGAGTGCGGCTGCATTGGGAAGCCGGCTCGCCCGTCCGGTGAGGAGACGGTCACGCCGACCTGGTCTCAGAATCACCGAAGGGCGATGCGCGAGATCGGTGTCGATACGTGCCGCCGGTGCGGCGCGATCGTCAACCGGAACGAGGCGTCCTGTCCGGCCTGCGGATCACCGGCGTTTGAGACTTTGAGTGAGTGATGTTGGATCCGTCAGCTCCTGCTCCGATTCGTGTAGCGATACGGCGGAATGCTGGGAAGAGACATATGATAAATAGAGCGTGCTTCAGGAATCTGCGCAAGTGACCCGCACGGATGAGAGGTTGTCGGGAAAGGCACGGAGGCACAGAGGCACAGAGGCACGAAGCGACGAAGGGGCGGAGTGACGGAGGGCGCAAGAATGCTCGTCGTCCCCGCGGAGGCGGGGACCCATACTTCTTGACGACTGCCGGCACTTCCGATCTCCTATTTTGACTCACCTTTTCGCCGTGGCGGCTTCGTATGCATCGAGCGCTTCGAATGACGATCAAGTTCTGCGTCGTGCTGGTCGTCTGTGCGCTGCTGATCTTTGGAGTTGAATCCATTCTCTTCATCTCGCTCGGTCGAGGAGGAGCGGAAATCGCCGGCCCTGTGCCCGCGAATCACCGAGTCGTCTACGATGCCTGGTTTGACCGATTTGGCTATCGGCCGGAAATGGAAGGGAGCAGCGTCTAT
>SKZB01000429.1 GCA_007127615.1 Phycisphaerales bacterium
CACGAAGGCAATGAGCGACGGAGGGACGGAATACGTCTGAAGGGTGCCATGCTTCGTCCCGAAGGGCGAAGCATGTGGTCGGGCGACGAAGGGGCGAAGGCAGGGGAGGCGCACGGCAGTAAAAGCCCCGAAATGGGCGCCCGGCTACCGTTGCGAAACGTCGGCGGCCGCGGCGCGGTCGAGCAGCAGGCGTCGCCCCTGAAGCAGGGCCGCCAGCGACCACGCCTGGGCGCAGCAACCGCCGCGGCGGTGGGGTGCATCACCATCGTAGACCTCCGCGATCTGGCCGAAACACCCGCGGTCCCGTTCGGAGACCAGTGCATCAAGAAGGACTCGCGCCCCATCAACGATCGTCGGATCCAATCCGGGCGTTCGGCAGACCGCTTCAACGTACGGCCCGGTCAGCCACGGCCAGACCGTCCCCTGGTGGTACGCCGCATCGCGGTCGAACAGCGATCCGCGAAACTGCCCGCGATAATCGGGATGATGCGGGTCGAGGGTCCGCAGGCCGAACGGCGTCAGCAAACGCTGCGCGACCACCTGCACGATGCGGCGTCGTTGATCGTCGCTGAGCAGGGAGTCGGTGAGGGAAGCCGCGAAGATCTGATTCGGGCGGATCGTTTCGTCGCCGATCCACCGGCCGGCATCCCGTTCGACGAGCACATCGTGGCAGCAGCCCGCCGCGTCCCACCAGAAGCTCTTGCGGAATCGATCGGCGATGGCCCCGGCCCGAGTGCGGTCCGCCTGCGCTGCGTCATGGTCGCCCGCCCGTTGATTCAGCTCCGCAACGACCAGCCATGCGCGATGCCACAACGCGTTGATCTCGACCGCCTTGCCGTGCCGGGGCGTGAACGTCACCCCGTCGCGCTGCGCGTCCATCCAGGTTAACTGCGTCTCGGCACTCCCGGCCGCGATCAGCCCGTCGTGGTCCATGCGGATGTTGTCGTCCGTTCCGCGTTCGTAGTGGACAAGAACGTCCCGGCACGCCTGAACCAGTTCCGGGTGCTCGCGTGGGACGTCGATCAACTCCGCCAGCCGCCCGACGGCGTGGCAGAACCAGAGACTCGCATCCACCGTGTTGTAATGCGGCGGTCCGCCGTAGTCATCGAATCGGTTGGGGATCAGCCCCCGGCGTCGATGGACGGCAAACGTGTGGAGCGCTTCGGCCGCTTCATCGATCCGGCCGGTCTCCAGGAGCAAACCGGGCAGGGCGATCATCGTGTCCCGTCCCCAGTCGGCAAACCACGGATAGCCCGCGATCAGCGTGGTGGACCAGCGATCATCGACGACCCGGCGAACGATGAACTGCTCCGCGGCGCGGGCCAGCGCTGCCGAAGTCTGATCGTCAGTGGATCCGAAGGGGTCGGTGGAATCGGATCGACCGGTTTTCCGGATCATGCCGCTGAGATCAATCAGATTCGGTTCGGTCAGCTCCACCACCACTTCAACGTCCCGCGCCGGATCGTCTTCGGTTGGAATTTCAACCTCGATAACGCCGGGCGACCAGACATCCTCGGTCCAGTCCTGTCCGCGGTCACGGTCGAGCGCGTAGGCAAAGTTTCGCCAGTGATCGGGCGCGGCGCTCCACGTTCCGCGCGAAAACCGGACCGAAGCGCCGAGATCCCCGCGGCGAACGTGCAGGAGCCGGCCGGCCTGCGCTTCGCAGGATGGGTCCGGCCCACCGGGATCGGTCAGTTCATGAAAGTCGCGCAGCGGGATGAGCGGGCGCAGAAAGAGCGTTGTCGGCTGCGCGAGCATGCCCTTGATCTCATAGCGGATTCTCGCAGCATTGCGCCCGGGGATGAGATGTAGTTCACGGGTGATCGTGCACCCGGCGACGTCGTAGCGCCATCGTGCGGTATGCGGCAGCTCGATCGTCCGATCGCGCATTCTGCGCCAACCGTCGGGGTGCACCGTCTGCGCAGCACCGAATTCCATCGTGTTGAGCGGCTGCGTTCGCCCGGCCGTCTCCACCATTTCGACCATGGAATGAAGAACCAGGTGCCGCTCCACGGGCGGGTTGGAGGCGGCCACGAGCCAGCCGTGATAACGGGAACGGGGACCGCCGAGCGCGGTTCCGAGCGCGTAGCCGCCCAGGCCGTTGGTGAGCAGCCAGAGTGCCTCCAGGTGTTGATTCAGATCGTCTTCGGCGGACACGAGATCAGCGTCGCGCGGCGCGGAAGAGCGCGTTGACATTTCCGCCGTCACGCAGGGTCATCACGTTGCGCTGCGCATCCTCGACCTGGTAGACGAGCAGCACCTGTTCGCTGGAATCGAGGACGTAGAGCATCTGGTACCGCCGTTGGCCGTCGCCTTCGCCGGCATCGGTGGTCAGCAACGTGTAGCTGCCCCGTTCGGCGAGCACGCCGTCGGCGTGAGCCGGGTTGCCCGGAAGCTTGCCGAGTTGCAGAATGACCAGGGCGGCAATGACGAACGCCGACGCCCAGAGTGTTGCCGCGGCGGGGTTGACCTGTGAGGATCCGTTTCGTGATTGATTCGTCGTCGTGGTGTTCATCATTGCTCCTCGGCAGAGTCAGCGCCCGGGGGCCTGGCGACCGCGCAGCACCGAATTCGTGTCGCGGCGAAGATTGCGGTAAGCCACGCCGTCAATGCGCTTGGTGCTCGTGTTGTAGGTCACGGCGGTCAGTTCCTGATTAATCGCATCAACGAGATAGATCACCGAGCTGTCCGTTCCCTGGGCGGGGCCGGCCACCATGGTGTACTCGCCGCGCGGGCGCGCATCGTTCTGGGCCGTGGCGATCGATCCGCCCCACGTCACGGTGGCGAGCAGGATCAGCAGCAGGACGTTGACGGCGAGAAGCGCCTTCAGATTCGCGCTGCTTCGCGGTGGTGCCGGGGCGGCGACCGCTTCGGCGTTGGGAGACGATCCATGATTCATGGCGAGATCCTCGGGAGTTTCTAACGTCGTCGACATTGGCGACGCGGGCGTAAGCGGTCAGGGGAAGCCGGCTTCCCGGACCGGAATCAATCCTGATGGCCGCGCTTGGAAGGAATCAGACTCACGGTAATCACCGCAGCGAACATCAACGCCATCAGACCGTATCCGATCAGCGGTGACGGGGCGCGGCGCAACTGCGGCGATGGGGCGCCGGTGCCGTCACCTCCGCCCCCGACCTGAGCCCAAAGCGGGATGGCCATGATGGCGATCAGCGCGACCATGAGCAGAGCCAGGGTCGTCGCGCGCGGTCGCCGGATCGGTCGTTCAAGCATTCGCTGCAGCATGCAATCAGGATAGGAGTCGTCAGGACCGGCCGCAACTGGGCCCAGTGCGATTCCGAGGCGGGTCGGCGGATCGTCGACGGACGGGAAACCCTCCGGTCTCGCTCCGCGGGCCCGGTTGGTGCACCGTGCTTCACGTCGCGGAAAATCGATTCTTCCCGCGCGGGCTCACAAGGCACGTCCTCCCACGCCGCCCGAATGGAAGACGTCCCCGAAGCGTCCGGCGGCGATTGACACGGACAGGAGGCGAACGCGAAGAACCGCCCCGCCCCCTTACTTAAGGCGAGAATCGCCGTTGGGATATCGGTGCCCGCCGGAATCGACGTGCCGTTTCGACGATTGAAGAGGGTTGATCCCGGAGCGGGAGCCCGGTTCACGAATGCTTCGGTGCGGATATCATCCGCGGTATGACACCACCCGAGCCCTCCCCGACTGAAGCCTCGACCGAACACCCCGGTTTCGGCGGTCTGCCCGCGGAATTCCGCGATTCAAAGACGGCAGACATCGCCATTCTTCCGGTGCCGTATGACCTGACGAGTTCGTGGAAGAAGGGGGCGGATCGCGGCCCGGCGGCGCTCATCGAGGCGAGCAAGAACATGGAACTCTACGACATTCCCACCGATACCGAGGTCTACCGGCGGGGGATCATGACCCACGAACCGATTGAACATTCGGGTGACCCCGAAAAGCTCGCGGACCTCGTCGACGAGGCGTGGACCCGGCAAGCCGAAGCCGGCCGCTTTCCGGTGGTGATCGGCGGCGAACACTCTGTCAGCATCGGGGCGATTCGGGCCGCCGCCCGCCGGCACGAAAACCTGACCGTGCTTCAGATCGACGCGCACGGCGACACGCGTGACCGCTACGACGGTTCAAAGTTCAACCACGCCTGTGTCATGGCCCGCGCCGCCGAATGGTGTTCAACGACGCAGGTTGGTATCCGGGCGATCGATTTCGACGAGCTCGACAATCTCAACGATGACCGGGTCTTTTACGGCCACACGATTTCCCGCGCTCGCTACGCGGGCAGCGACCGGTGGATGGATGATGTGTTGCTCACGCTGGATGAGAATGTCTACGTGACGATTGATCTCGATGCATTCGATCCGTCGGTCCTCCCCGCGACCGGCACGCCCGAACCCGACGGGCTGACGTGGCACGAAGTGAACGAACTGCTCGAACGCGTGTGCGCCTCGCGGCGCGTGGTCGGATTCGATGTGGTGGAGCTGTTGCCGCACGAAGCCCACTGGGCGAGCGATTTCCTCGCCGCCAAACTCGTCTACCGGTTTCTCAGCATGGTCTTCGCCCA
>SKZB01000218.1 GCA_007127615.1 Phycisphaerales bacterium
CCCGGCGGGGGTGGCGGCGGCGGTTCCGGACGCGGATCATCAGGTTCGCCGCCGACGCGCGGCAGTCAGAGCGGAGGCGGACGTCCATGATCCATTCCCGACCGCAATCACAGTCAAGATGGCATCATTTCATGCCGCGCGGCCGGCGCGGATCGGTCATCATCATCGTCCTCTGGACATTGACCATCGCCGCGATCGTCACCGCCGGCCTGCAGATCTCCTCCTACCGTCAGGCGTCGCAGGGACGTGAATCGGTCGAGCGGATTCAGGCCCGCTGGGCGGCCCGCGCCGGCGTGGAGGAGATGATCTCCTCGATGCAGATGCACAACAAGGAACCCGTACCGGATGATGCCTTTGCGCTGGTGCGTGAGATGGCGGATTTTGCCTACGGCGACACGATCGGCGCGAGCTACGACATCCGGCACCATCGGGAAGGACGCAACTATTTCGGCCCGCTCGATCTGCACAGCCGGCTCAACGTGAACAACGCCACGATGGTCGAGTTGATGCTGCTGGAGAACATGTGGCTGGATGTCGCGGATGCCATCCTCGCCTGGAAGGACCGCGAACACGAGTCCGAGGGATTCACGGTCGCGCGGGAGTACTATCTGAGTCTCAACCCGCCCTACGAGCCGCGTTTCGAGCCGTTTCAGAGCACCGCCGAACTGGAGCTGGTCGCCGGCGTCTGGCCGCGCGATCTGCGCGGTGAGGACTGGAATCTGAACGGCCGGATGGATCCGAACGAGGACGATGGCGGGATCACCTTCCCCGACGACAACGGTGACGGGGTTCTCGATGGCGGCTGGTCTTCCTATCTGACCGCCTATACGGTCGCCGACGGCGCCACCGGCTCCGGCGAGCCGCGGCTCTACCTGCCCGAAGCCAAAATCGCGGAAGTCATGGATCGAATCGGGGTGGAGGATCTCCAGGCCCGCGCGATTATCCGGTTCGGCCGAAACACCGAGGAGAATGAGCTTCGGCAGCTTCTGCTCACCCCGATTTCATTCATCAACAATGATGGGAATGCCCAGGAGCAGCCGTTCAATCCCGATCTTCCGGACCTGACCGACGAACAGTTGGCCCGGCTCTTCCGAGAGGTGACGATGCACGAGCCGTGGCTCAGCCGACCGGGCAAGATGAATCTCAACACGGTCCGGGAAGACTTTCTCCGCGACTTGCTCGAACTCTACGAAGCTGACCCGATTGTGGCCGATGAGATCATTTATCTCCGTTCGGCCCAGCCGGAAGGCATCACGAGTCTCGTTCAACTTCGCGACATCCCGGAAATCGAGGATGAACTCATGCTCCAGCTCGCGGAGTATTTCACCACCGGGAGCAACGTGTTTCAGATCAGTTCGAAAGGAAGAAGTCACGGAAGCGGCGTAGAAGTTGAAATCATCGCCGTCGTTGATCGTTCCACTCTTCCGATCCGCATTCTGGAATATCGAGAGCAGTAAAAACGAATCTGTCGCCGATCGGTTCGATTCAGCAGGAATCCGCTTCATGTCAACCGCCAAATCCACTTCAAACCAGCCAACGCGAGATCCGAACGTCCATGCCGTTCTGCACCGGGCGGGCCGTTCCTGGCGTGGTCTGATCGTGCGGATTGTCCCGGGCGGACGGGCGCCGGATCTCGTCGCCACCCGCGAGTTCCCGCTCGAAGCCGGCACGACGCTGGAGAGCTGGCTGGATGAATATCAGGTCAGCGAGGTCATCGGAGTGCTGCCCGCATCGTCGGTGATCTGCCGAACCTGTTCCCTGCCGGATGCCCCCGAAGAGCAGCTGGAGCCGGCCCTGCGCCTTCAGGCCGAGGCGCACCTGTTCGGCATTGCGCCGTCACACCGGATGGCCATGTCGGTGCTGCCGGCCGCGCGGGCGGACTCCGGCCGCGCGGGCCTGATTCTGGCCTGGCCGGAGTCGGCCGAGGTGACACCGCCGCCCACGGGTCGTCGCGTGCACTGGGCGCCGGATGTGGTCGGCCTGGCCACGCTGCTGAACGGTGATCGCCCCACGCGCCCGCTGCTCTGGATCGACCGAACGCCGGGGGCGGTGGCGATGGCCTTGTCGCACGAAGGCGGCGCGGTCTTTCGCGCGATTCGCGAGGATGCGGATGATGATCAGGAATGGGGCAAGAGCATCGGCCGCGCCCTGGCCGAAACCGCGCTCAACCTCGGACAGACGTCCGCGTTCGTCACCGAAACGGTGCGCGAAATCGAAGGTGAACTGCGCGGTATTCAAACGGACGATGCGCGCCTGATTGCGCCGCGCGAGATTACCGAAAATGCCGGCACCCGGATGTCGCGCCTCGGCAATCAGACCGAAGCGTGGTGGTCCACCTACGGCATTGCCGTCGGCGTCGCCCTCGCCCGGGCCGGCACGCTCGCGCCGCTGACGCGGCTGGAAGATGATCCGCCGACGGAAAAACCCTCGCCGATTCGCCGCGCCGTCACCGCGCTCAGCCAACCCCAGACCGCCACGCTGACGGTGGTCGCCTGTGTGCTGCTGTTGATGTTCGGCACGATGGTCTTCAACGGCCTTCAGTATGCCGTTCTCAGCTTGCGCTACAGCGATATCGATGAGCGTCTGGCGGCGGTGAACCTGACGCAGAACAAGATCGAGGTGTACCGCGAACTGCAGCGAGGCGGCTGGTCGGTGACGAAGGTTCTCTCCGACGTTGCTTCCAATACCCCCGAGGGGATCGAACTCGAACAGATGCGGGTCAATCAGACGCAGACGTTCGCGGTGACCGGGCGCGCCCTGCCGACCGACGATCGCAGCGCGACGGAACTGATCAACGTCATGCAGTCGAACCTGATTCAGTCGGGGATTTTCGAAAACATCAACTTCCGCTGGGGCGACCGCGATGCGTTCGGCGCCGTGGAGTTCGACCTTTCAGCCACCTTGAAGCAGCCGTATCAGCACGTCGAGTACCGTGAAGACCTGGACTTCCGCCTGCAGACGTTGCGCGAACGGCGGTACGGGCCGCCGCCGGATCTGGATCGTCCGACCGAAACCGCGTCCACGCAGATTGAGGAGCCCTCGTTCCCGGGAACGGACCCGCGTGGTGAAACGGGTCGTGACACCGCCGTGACCGATGCCGGCACACGCCCGACCGCGGATCCCGATGATGATGATGATGATGATGATCGTCAGGCCACGGGTCGGCGGCCGGATTCGGACCGCGGGCAGGGAAGTCTGTTCGGTGACGCGGATTCCCCGGGGGACGATCGCGGCTCGGGGCTGCCCGCCTCGTTTGAGATGCCCGAACCGATGAGCGAAGAGCAGATCATGGCGCTGAGCAGCGCTGAAGTGCGGGATCGTCTGGTTCGCGTCAGTCAGGCCCGACGCTACACCCGGAACCGCAGCGACAACGAAGAGCTCCGCGAACAGCTTGAGAAAGAGTTTCAGTTGTTGATGTCCCGAATGCGAGGTGATCAGTGAAGAAACTCGATGCGTGGTACGAGCAGTTTCGTGAACAGTCGCGTTTGATGCAGTTCGGCATCATCGCCGCGATCGCGCTGGTCCTTTTCGTCATCTGGGACTACGGCGTTCGGCCCGTCTCGTCGGAGTGGGCCTGGCAGTCGGAACGGATTCAGACCCAGGTGCGCCGGGTTCGCCAGGCCGAGCGACTGCAAGCCGATGTCCGCAATGTTCAGGATGTCGTCCTCGCGCTGGGCGAGGTGCAGCTTCCCCCGCCGGCGGACAGCGGCGCCGAACAGCTCAGTCGCGCGTGGGACAACCTGCTCCAGGAGTATTCGGTCAGCAACCCGAGTTTCAATATTCGATTCGGCGGTCCGCTGGGCGGATCGGCGCTGATGAGCGTGACCGGGGGCGAACGCGCCCAGATCATCAACGGTGATGTGCGTTTCCAGGCTTCGCCCGAAGACGCCATCGAAATCATTGCCCGGCTCGAAACACGACCCGAGATCGCCGTCATCCGCGACATTACCATCAACCGTGTCGGCAATCGTCGCGTCGGCGTGCGCATGACGATTGAGGGGTGGGTGATTCCGGCCGAACGCAGACAAACCCGGAGGAGCAGCGCCTGATGCTCGGAGGAAACGTCCATGATTGATCGGCAATCCATCAATGCCAGTCTGATCACGAGCATGATCGCGATCGTTCTGGTCGTCATCGTCCTCGCGGGCTCGGCGATGTCGTTCGTGAGTGCACTCTTAAGCCCGGGTGTCAACGATGACGACCCGGCCGAGCCGATCACACGCCTGGTCCAGTCACACCAGGAACGAAGCGAGGTCTACCGCGATCGGTTCGCCGGTCGGTCGATCTTCTACACCCCGCGGCCGTGGCCCTCACCGCCGCGGCCGACACCACCGCCACCGCCGCCACCGCCGCCGGATGATCCACCGGAAGGAGGTGATCCTGTCGAGATCGATGACACCCCGCCGCCACCTCCGCCGCCGCCCGCGAATTATGAAGGCCCGCCGGTCCTGTTCGTGCTGGGGCGGGAGGTGTACTTCCGCACTGACGATGAAGATTCGCCGATGATCCGCGTTGCGCTGCGAGAAC
>SKZB01000109.1 GCA_007127615.1 Phycisphaerales bacterium
AACACGCATGTTCACGCACTGCTGACGAGCAATGCCGGCACCCCGTTTGTCATGATGTACGGCCGGACCGTCCCGAAATGACGCCACCTGGTCTCACGATCACGTGGGTCATTTCGACAAAAGTCCGAACCCGGACATCCTGAAGCGGGCCGCGAGAAGCGCGACACGCGGGCGGCCGTCATCGGGAGACCGCTGCGTGAGGGGATCGACGTGATCCCCCCGAACCACTGTACGGAGCCGTTCCCGAACGGCTGCACGTATCACGTTGAATCACCGAGTTTTTGCTCTTTTTCGCGCATTATGGGCCCACGCGGGGGCCACGATCCCCGCGGTAGAGTCGCCTGCTTGCCCTTTCGCCCCAGCTCTCCACCGGATCGGTCCCTCGCCACGCACATGACACCATCGCGGTCAACGAGTACTCTTCCGCCTATGGCTGAACTCGTCCTCACCACGATCGAAGAAGGCACCGCCACCCTGACCCTGAACCGGCCGGACGCCCGGAACGCGCTCTCGCTGGAGTTGATCGAGGCCCTCGGTCGTGCGGTCGGCACAATCGAAACCAACGATGCGGTCCGCGTCCTCATTCTCGCCGGCCACGGCAAGTCATTCTGCGCCGGGATGGATCTCAAGGGCGTCATCGACGATGCCAAAAAGATGGGCGGGATGTTGCGCGGCCTCTCGCAGGTCATGCGGCGTATTCGACGACTTCCGATTCCCACCATCGCGCGGGTACAGGGCGCGGCCGTGGGCGGCGGATGCGGCCTCATGGTCATGACCGACTTTGCCATCACGCACCCCGAAGCGAAAGTCGGCTATCCCGAGGTGGATCTCGGCGTCTGTCCCGCCGTCGTCGCGCCGTGGCTGATCCGAAAGATCGGCGCCGGCCGGGCCCGCGCGATGCTGCTTGCCGGCGGCACCACCAGCGGCGAGGAGGGCTACCGCATCGGACTCGCTTCTCATCTGGTCGAAAGGGAACATCTCGAGGCCGAGTCGCTCGACCTCGCGGATGACCTCTGCCGCGGCGGCCGCCACGCGATCTCCGTCACGAAAAAGTGGCTGAACGAACTCGATGGTTCAATGGAAGACGCGATCTTCGACAAGGCCGCCGATCTCTCCGCCGAAGTCATTGCGGGGGAAGAAGCGCAGTCACGACTGCGAAAACTCTTTGCGAAGGCGTGAAGTCTTTCTCGGCGACCGGGCCGAACGGTCACGCGACGGTGTTCGTCCCTTGTGATTTTTCATCATGAATGATTCCCCCCCGATCGCCGTCCCTCCGCCCTCGTTCGGGACGCTTTGTCGATCGCTTCAGATTGAGCTTGAGCCGGCCGAAATCGATCGGCTCGGTCGTTTTCTCTCGTTGCTGCTGGAAGCGAACGAGCGGTTCAACCTGACCCGGATCACGGATCACGAATCGGCGTGGATGCGTCACATCGGCGACAGTCTCACCCTGCTGCCGCTCATCGCCAGCGCGAGGGCATCGCGCGTGATCGACATCGGTTCGGGCGGCGGGCTGCCGGCCCTGCCGCTGGCGATCACCCTGCCGGACGTTTCGTTCGTGCTGGTCGAATCGACCGGCAAGAAAGCCAACTTCCTCCAATCAACCGCCGCGGCGCTCGGCCTGGGCAACGTTTCCGTCATCAACGGCCGCGCCGAAGAGATCGGCCGGGATCGCGACCGGCACCGCGAGCAGTATGACATCGTCACCGCCCGCGCGGTGGGCAAGTTGAACGTGCTGCTCGAGTTGACGACTCCGCTCGCCCGGGTCGGCGGGCACGTGCTGGCGATCAAGGGGGAACGCGCGAACGAAGAGATCGCCGAAGCGAAACCGGCCCTGCACGCCCTGCACTGCCACGTCACCAACACCCTTCGCACCGAAACGGGCACGATCGTGACGATCGAGAAACAGCGCCGCACCCCGAAGCTGTATCCCCGCCGTCCGGGCGAACCGAAGCGCGCCCCGCTGCGGTAAGTGATCCCGGAGACCCTCCGTGCCTACGTGCCTTGTTTCCCTTACAGCAACGTTCCCACGCCGCCGCGATTTCACGCCTGGTCGGGCTTTTCGTCGAACTCGAAGCTCTTTCGCGCCAGGTACTGCGGGCGGCGCATCGCGACGTTGAGCAGGATGCCGACCATCATCCAGCCGGCGACGAGACTGGAGCCGCCGTAACTCACAAACGGCAGGGTCAGACCGGTGATCGGCAACACGCCGATCGTCATGCCGGTGTTGATCGTCATCTGGGCAAAGGTCATGGCGACGATGCCCACCGCCACCAGCCGCCCGAAGGGGTCCTTGCACATCCCGGCCGTGATCAATCCTCCGATCGTAAAGATCGCGAAGAGAGCCCAGGTCACGATCGCGCCGGCGAGGCCCCACCGGCAGCAGATCACCGCAAAGATCATGTCGTTGTGCTCTTCCGGCAGGTGGTTGTACCGGATCAGATCCGCCGCTTTCTGTTTGCCCACGCCGGTGAGTTGCCCCGCACCGACCAGCGTCATCGCCCGCGCGCCCTGGTACCCGAGATCATCCTGGTACCGCTCATCGCCCGTCACCTGCGCGACCATCGCCTGGATGCGACCCTTCTGGTGCGGCTGCAGCAGCGGGTACGTGAGCGGCGCCAGGGACAGGCCGAGGACGATGATCAGAGCGAGATGCTTGATCCTTGCGCCGGCGGCGATCAGCATCGCGAACAGCGTCGGCAGAAAGAGCATCGCGGTGCCGAGGTCCGGTTCGACGAGAATCAATACCAGCGGGATGAACGTGAGCACGAGCGGCAAGAGCAGGCCGAAGAACGTTCGGTAGTTCTGCCGGTACCGCAGGTACGCCGCGAGCGCGACGATGTAGGCGATCTTCGCGACTTCCGAGGGCTGAAAATCGGTGAAGTAGAGGTTGATCCATCGTCGCGCGCCGTTGCGCGGCCGCACGATCGCTTCCGGCACCCAGGGGATGAGGACAAAGATCAGGAGCAGAACGACCACGCCGAGCAGCGGATAGCTCGCGCGGTGAATCCACTTGTAATGCGGTACCGCGAGGACGGTCGCGGCGATCACGCCCACGCCGAGGTGCGCGATCTGCCGCACCGCCAGGTCGTGTTCGGTCGTCGAGATCGCCATGATCCCGAGCACGCTGAGGAGGAACGCCGCCATCACGCAGATCCAGCCGGCGTTATGCCAGTCCACCCTGGGTTTATGAAGTTCGCGCACGCGGTCGTGCAGGCCGGAAGGCGTGTAGGATGAGCTCGGCGCGGGGGCGAGAATGCTCACGGCCGCGCCCCCGCCGCCGCGCGGCCCGGGAGACGGCCCGCATCCGCAACCACACCGTCTTCGAGGTACCCTTCATCCTGCAGCGCGCGCACGATTTCGTTGGCGATCGGACCGGCGACCCGGCCGCCCGAGCCGCCGTACTCGACGATGACCGCGATCGCGTACTCCGGCTCCCGCCTTCGTTCGGAGCCGACGAGACCGACGAACCACGCGTGGGAGAGTCCGGTCATCCAACGGTCGGGGACGCCGTCTCCGGTCGAATCGACGCGCAACGCCGGGGCCTGGGCGGTGCCGGTCTTCGCCCAGTTGATCACGCCGGGCACGTTCATGATGCGGTGCGGCGGAAGGTCGCGGTCGTCGTAGCGGATCTGGTACCCCGTGCCGAAGGACTCTTCGACCGACTGGCGCAGACCCTCGAGGATGGTCTCGACCAGACGCGGTGACAGGGGCGCATGTTCGCGCGATGAGCGCGGCGTGAGGCGCTGATCGTCCCGCACGAGGGTGGCGTCACGCACGATCCCGCCGCGGGCGATCGTCGCGTAGGCGTTGGCCGCCTGGACGGGCGTCCAGGTAACGGGGCCCTGCCCGATCCCCATGATGACCGACGCAAAGGCGAGGTCCCCGCGCTGCCGGATCCCTTCGACCGCTTCCAGGTCGGGTACGGCGCCGCCGACTTCGCCGACGCTCACCGTCGCGCCCCCGTCGCCCGGACGCTCGTGCAGCAATCCGAGATCGAGCGGCTGCCCCAACCCGAAGCGGGTGAACCAGCGGCCGAGCGAAGCCAGGCCGAGGCGATCGCCCAGCGTGTAGAAGTAGATGTTGCAGGAGCGAGCAATGGCTTCCGCCGCGCGGAGCGCACCGTGGTTCTGAAATCCGAACCGCTCGCGGTAGATCCAGCACCGCGCGATGTTCTGGTGTTCCTCGTAATAGTGACCCGTGCATTCGATCGGCTGATCGAGGGCGTGGCGGCCCTCTTCCACCGCCGCGACCAGAACGAGCGGCTTGATGATCGACCCCGGCGGGTAGACCGCTTCGACGGCGCGGTTGACCCAGGGAAAATCGACCGTACGGCGGGAGGCGGTCATGCGGCTGCCCATTTCCATCGTGGGCATGGAGACCATCGCCAGTACCTCGCCCGTCTCCACCTCGAGCACCACCGCCGCGGAGTTGAGCGGCCGCCCGATCGGCAGTTGATCGTTCTGATGCCAGGATTGCACGCGGGTCAGGCCGAGTTCATGGGACAAGAGCG
>SKZB01000376.1 GCA_007127615.1 Phycisphaerales bacterium
CAGAACGGAAGGGCGTTCTTCAGGATCAAGCGGCACGGGCGCGACCTGAAGCCCGGCCCGCGCTCCGATCATCGCCAGCCGTGACCGAAAGGACTTTGAACGCCAGAGGTGGCAGTAGTGCGCCCGCAATCGAGTGCGCGAAAGGTTGGGCTCTTCTTCCCCGGCGAGGCAGCGTCGCCACCGGCCGGGCATGGTGCGGATCGCCTGCGCTGAGGGGGTCAGCAGCCCCGTGAGGGTGTATTTCAGTCCGCCGTGGATGATGCCCTGTGAGGCGATGGTCTGACCGGAGCCAAGATCACTTGCCTCGAGCAGAAGGGCGCGATACCCCGCGCGGTGAAGTGCGTCGAGGGACCAGAGCCCCGCCGCGCCGCCACCGAAGATCACGACATCAACTTCCACCCGTTCGATTGCGGACATGAATCAATCGTCACCACCTTTGGCGCCGGCGTCAAGGCATCATCGGCTTTCGGGAGGGTCTCCTCGCGGCGCACGATCAGCCGCGATTCCCGCCCCCCTGAGGAGCCATCAACGCGCGGTTTCCGACCGCACGGCAATCACAGTGTGGTATCCTGCCCGGTTCATTGGTCGACCAAGGCACGGCCCGCACCCGAAAGGACTGGATCAATATGGCTCATCAGGTGGTTCTCATTCCAGGCGACGGCATCGGGCCGGAAGTGAGCGATGCGGCCCGCCGCGTCATCGACGCCTCCGGCGCGGAGATCGAATGGATCGAGCGGCAGGCGGGCGTCGCCGCCCTCGAACGCGGGTCGGATGATGTGCTGCCGGCGGACACGATGAATGCGATTCTCGAGTACGGTGTCGCCCTCAAGGGGCCCTGTACCACGCCGATCGGAGGCGGCTTCAGTTCGATCAACGTCGCCCTGCGGAAGAAGCTCAACCTCTACGGCGCCGTTCGGCCGGTGCGATCGATCGACGGCGTGAAGACCCGGTACGACAATGTCGATCTGATCGTGGTGCGTGAAAACACCGAGGGTCTGTATTCCGGCATCGAAAACACGATCACCGAAGGCGTGATTACCTCGCTCAAGGTCGCCACGGTGGATGCCTGCCGCCGCATCGCACGGTTTGCCTTCGATTACGCCAAAACCCGCGGTCGCCGGAAGGTCAGCGTCTTCCACAAGGCGAACATCATGAAGCTTTCCGACGGGCTGTTTATCCGCTGCGCGAAGGAGGAGCACGAGCAGAACTACGCGAATGACATCCAGTACGAAGAGGTCATCATCGATGCCGGCTGCATGCGGATTGTGCAGGATCCGAGCCAGTTCGATGTGATTCTGTGTGAGAACCTGTACGGCGATGTCATTTCCGACCTGTGCGCGGGGCTGGTCGGCGGGCTCGGCATGACGCCCGGGGCGAATTTCGGCGATGAGAACGCGGTCTTCGAGGCGGTCCACGGCTCGGCGCCGGACATCGCCGGTCAGAACAAGGCCAACCCGCTTGCGCTCGTCATGAGCGGCGTGATGATGCTGCGCCATCTCAATCGCACCCGCGGCGACACGAAGTGCAGGGAGGCGGCCAACCGAATCCGCGATGCGTACAACGCGACCCTGGTCGCCGGGGAGAAGACCGGCGACCTCGGCGGCCAACTCGGCACCCGCGAGTTCGCGGATGCGGTCATCGGGCGGCTGAAGTGAAAACATGTGGACGGGTGACTCAGCGTGCGATCGAGATTCAGAATGATCTTTCGGCCGGTGGCGGGGGAGAGCCGACGGGCTTCCGCCTCGGTCAGGTGAAACCGTACTTTATGACCGAACATGACGCCTTCGCTGAAACGAAGAAATTGGTCCATTCCCGGTTCGGATGGTGAGCCGATTCGGGGGGAAACCCACGTGCCGAGCCCGGCGCCGTGCGGCAGCGTCATCATCGCCCACGGTTTCAAGGGGTACAAGGATTACGGCATGTTTCCCTATCTCGCGGAAAGAATCGCGCGGTGGGGATGGCTCGCGCACCGGTTCAACTTCAGTCACTCCGGCATGACCGAAGAGATCGATACGTTCGCGCGGCCTGATCTTTTTGAGAAAGACACGTGGAACAGACAGGTGGAGGATCTGCGGTTGATCGTGGCCGCGATTCAGTCGGGTCAGATCCCCGGCCGTGGCATGCCGCACGTGCTGCTCGGTCACTCCCGCGGCGGGGCGGCGGTGCTGATCGCCGCCGGACGAGATGCGGATGATCCAAAACAACCGCCGCCGGCGGGTGTGATCACCCTGGCCGCGCCGAACACCGCGCACCGATTCTCGGAAGCCGAAGCCGATCTGCTCCTGAAGCAGGGATACCTCGAATCGCCCTCGGCGCGGACGGGCCAGATCCTGCGCATCGGCCGGGCGTTCCTGCAGGAACAGCTCGATGATCCCGAGAATCACGATGTGCGCCGGCTCACGGCGAAGATCCGCGCGCCGCGATTGATTCTCCACGGCAGTGATGATGACACGGTGCCCGAGGCGTGCGCCAGGTCGCTCGGCGAAGCGGCGACCGCCGGGGCGCGCGTGAGCATCATTCCCGGTGCGAACCATGTCTTCGACACGCCGAATCCTTTCCCCGAAAACGCAGAACCGAGCGAGGCGCTCGCCATCGCGGAAGCGGAGATCGAATCGTTTCTCCAGCGGGTGCGGCGCCGGTGAAAGAGATCGAGATCCGGCAAGCTCGGGTACCCGGGCGCCGCGTTGAGCGGTCATCCTCGCGTACACTGGAGACCTATGGAACGTCTCCGATCCCTTTCGATGAAGTGGGCCTGCCTGCTCTTCGTGGGAGGATTGATTCAACTCGGCGTGATCCAATTCATCCGCGCCGATGAACCCTTTCGGTCCATCGCGGTCATCTGGATCGGTTTGTTCGTGCTCATGCTGGTCGCCTGCCGGATTGCGTCCCGGATCGAACGCACGCCGCGTGACCGCTCGCACCACTCGGATGGTCAACCCCGGAGTCGGCAGAAGTTCGCATTGATCATCGCGATCGTGCTTCTGGCGGCGGCGTTCCGCCTGACGCTGGTGCCGACCTGGCCGGCGCTGACCGATGACATGAACCGCTATCTCTGGGACGGCCGGGTCGTGCTGGCCGGTGAGAATCCCTACGCCACGGTGCCGTCGGATCCATCGCTCGACGCGTTGCGGGACGATGTGCTGTATCCGAACCTGAACAGTCCGGACTTTCATTCGGTCTATCCGCCGTTGTCTCAGGGTCTCTTCGCGATCAGTGCGGGTGTGGCGGATCAACGGTGGGAGGGGGATGAACGCGCTGCGGCCTCGATATTGAAACTGTTGCTGGTGCTCTTTGATCTCGCCGCGATCGGTCTGTTGATCGGCGTTCTGACGCGGTTGAACATGCCGATCGCCTATGCGGTTCTGTATGCGTGGAACCCGCTTCCGATCTTTGAATTCGGCGGATCGGGGCATTCCGAAGCGCCGATGGTGTTCGGATTGATGTTGGTTCTCTGGGCGACCCTGCACTGGCGCGACCAACGCGCCGGATTCGGCGCGTGCGCCGGGCTGACGATGGCGGTTCTGAGCAAGATGCTGCCCCTGCTGCTGGTGCCGCTGGTGCTCACGCGCATCGGTTGGCGCTACACGTTGCCCCTGCTGACGATGGGTGTCGCGGGCGGATGGATGCTCTTCTCTCCCGAACTGATCCGGAACTATCTGGATTCGGTTCGATTGTACTATCAGTACTTTGAATTCAATGCCGGGCCGTATCTGGCGATGAAGGTGCTGGGGCAGTGGGTGACCGGGGCGGATGTGAGCAAACAACTCGGGCCGCTGCTCGGCTTTGCGCTCCTGGGGTGGGCATGCCTCGTTGCCGTCACATACTGGAAGGGCACGCGCTCCGACGTTCACGCGGCGGACGCTGAACGTTCCGCACGCCGACTGAACCGCGCCATGCTGGCCATTCTCGGCGGGGCGATCGTTCTCTCCACGACCGTGCATCCCTGGTACCTCACCTGGGTTCTGCCGTTGGCGATCATCTCCATCGCCGGTACCGGGCCGGCCTGGATCTGGCTTTCCGGCGCGGTGGGGTGGTCGTACCTGGCCTACGCGAACGATCCCGTCCGGATGCCGGTCTGGGTCACGCCCGTCACCTGGACGGTCTTTGCGATCCTGCTCACGCTGGGATTCCAGCGTCACTGGATGGCGCCGATCATGCGCGCCCGGGCCGAATGGAAGGCCAATCAGATTCGCCCGTACGTGGTCGGGCAGACGCTGCTGGATGTCGGCGCGGGGGAGGGGGACGTCGCGGATGCGCTCGCCCGGCAGACCGGCGTGCGCGCCACCCTGCTCGACACGGTTGACTTCAGCCACGAACCGCATCAGATGGTTGTCTACGACGGGCGCACGATCCCGTTCGGCGATGCAACCTTCGATACGGTGACGCTCCTCACCGTGCTGCACCACTGCGATGAACCGTCCGTGGTCCTCGATGAGTGCATTCGCGTCTGCCGGCAGCGCCTGATCGTGGCGGAATCGGTGTACAACACCCGCGCGGGACTGCGGCTG
>SKZB01000206.1 GCA_007127615.1 Phycisphaerales bacterium
CTGAACGGATGAATAACCATGGTCCGCCCGCGGTCATCCACGTTGCCAGGGCCGGGCGGCCGGGGGCCGACTCCGGCGGATCGTCGATTCAGGGCAGATTCGGATGATCTTCCAGCTATAATGGTCCGAAATGCTTGAGGAAGTCTCCTCAAGTCGGTGGAGTCCGTCACCCGGGCCGAGCCAGCCAGCCGGCCGGGCAGGCCGACTGGAGAGGCCGAACGGAGAGGCCATAACGATGTCGAGGATTGACGCGGAAGCCGAGCGAACGCGAATGACTTTCGTACTCTCCGCACCCCCGGATTTGGATCTCCGACGCGGCTCCGCGAGACGGCACGTGTTCATTCAATAGCTTTTCTTAGCAAACCCTGGCTCGAACGATCTTTCCCGGAGTTTGATTCAATGATCAAAAAGCTGGCCTATACCCCATGCGAACGCGAGGCGGAGTTCCTTGCCGGCATCGAGGATCCCAAACACAAGCGCGAGATCATCAACGGTCTCTCGCCGTTCTTCAAGGAGCGGGCTCCGGAAGATATGCTCAGCTTCTACAGCGACGACGAGGTCACCAAACTGCGGGTCCTCAAAGGCGGCGAACGCGATGTCGAAGCCCGCATGCCGGTCAAGATCACCCGGCACTACTTCGAGCTGGCCAAGAAGAGCCCGGCGATCCAGCGCATCGTCAAGGCGAGCCCGGATGAGACCCAGGACCTCGCTGGCTCGGAAGACCCCGGCTACCAGATGGACTACAGCCCGGTCGAGGGATTGCTCCACAAATACGAAATGGGCCTGATGTACGTGGTCAACACGTGCTCCGCCCACTGCCGCTTCTGCTACCGCGAAGAGTTGATCGCCCGCAAGGACGTGCTGCGCCAGGACGGCACGGTCGCCAAGAAGGGCCTCGCCGAGATCCCCGAGATCACCGAATACATTCGCCGGCACAACGATGCCGTCGCGCAGAACGGTGGCATCCACCCCGAAGGCGGCCGCGAGAAGCTGCGCGAGATCCTGCTCTCCGGCGGCGACCCGATGGTGCTCAACAACGCCAAGCTCGGCGCGTGGCTGGCCGCCCTCGCCGAGTGCGGTATCGAATCGATCCGCATCGGCACGAAGGAGATGGCGTTCTACCCGCAGCGGTTCGACGATGCGTTCCTGGCCATGCTCGACCGCTTCCACGAAACCTACCCCGAAGTCGGATTGCACATGATGATCCACTTCGAGCACCCCGATGAGTTCCTGCAGAAGGACGATGACGGCAACTACATCGAAAACGCGCAGGGCTTCAAGCTGTGGGTCCCCGAAACCGGCAAGGCGATGCGCAACCTCGTCTCGCGCGGCTGGCTGACGGTCGAGAACCAGACGCCGATCATCAAGGGAATCAACGATGATCCCGATGCGCTGCGCATCATGCAGCGGGAAATCAAGCGCGCCGGCGCGGAGAACCACTACTTCTTCTGCGGCCGCGACATCGTCGCCTACCGCGCGTTCAACGTGCCGATCGAGACCGCCTGGAACATTCTGAATGAGTCGCAGAAGGGCCTCTCCGGCGTGGAGACGCACGCGCGGCTCTCGATCACCCACTACAAGGGCAAGACCGAGGTCAACGCGGTCACGAACAAGCCGATCCCCGGGCTTGCCGGCAGCGAGAACGGCGTGGTCATCTTCAAGATCCTGCGCAACGCCGGACCCGCCCCGGATCGCGGCAAGGTCTGTATCGTCGGCAGAAATCCCAATGCGCTCTGGTTCGATGACTACGAAGATCGCGTCCTCTTCGACGAAGCCGGCCTGTTCGATTATTCACGCGTCAAGAAGCCCGGCGCGGCACCGGTCGGCTCGAGCGCCCAGCAGTGATCGACAAACGCGCGGCGAATGTGGCGGAAGCGGTCAGCGAGGTCTTTGACGGCGCGACCATCATGATCGGCGGGTTCGGCGAGGCGGGCAGCCCGATCGAACTGATCCACGCGCTCATCGATCAGGGCGCATCGGATCTGACCGTCATCAGCAACAACTGCGGCAGCGGTGAGGTCGGCCTCGCAGCCCTGCTCAAGGCCGGCCGCGTGTCGAAGATGATCTGTTCGTTCCCGCGCACGGCGAACTCGACGGTCTTTCCCGATCTCTACCGAAGCGGCAGGACCCAGCTCGAACTGGTGCCGCAGGGCACGCTCGCCGAGCGCATCCGGGCCGGCGGCGCGGGCATCCCCGCGTTCTATACGCCCACGGCCGTCGGGACCCCGCTCGCGGACGGCAAGGAAACGCGGCGCTTCCACGATCGCGATTGTCTGCTGGAGTCCGGCCTGACCGCCGACTTCACGCTCATCAAAGCCCGACGCGCCGACACACACGGCAACCTCGTTTACAACAAGACCGCGCGAAACTTCTCACCGGTCATGGCCATGGCGGGGCGGATCACGATCGTGCAGGCGGCGGAGCTCGTCGCGCCGGGCGAGATTGATCCCGAGAGGGTCATCACGCCGGAGATCTTCGTGGACCGCGTGGTTCACGTGCCGAACCCCGCGCACGAGTCGGCACTGGTGGCCGCCGGAGCGACCTACCCATGACCGAAACGGGAAACAGTATCGGCTGGTCGCGCGAGGAGATGGCCGGACGTCTCGCCGAGGACATCCCCGACGGCTCGTACGTCAACCTCGGTATCGGTCTGCCGGAACTCGTCGCGCGCTTCGTGCCCGAAGGCCGTGAGCTGGTTTACCACACCGAAAACGGTCTGCTCGGCATGGGGCCGTCGCCGAAAGAGGGCGAGGGTGATCCGGAGTTGATCAATGCCGGCAAACGGCAGGTGACCGCGAAGCCCGGCGCCTCGTACTTTCACCAGTCCGACAGCTTCGCGATGATCCGCGGCGGGCATCTCGATCTGTGCGTCCTCGGCGCACTGCAGGTCTCCCGGGCGGGTGACCTGGCCAACTGGTCGCTCGGCGGCCCGGATGATATCCCCGCGGTGGGCGGCGCGATGGACCTCGTCGCCGGCGTGAAGTCGATCTTCGTCATCACCCAGCACTGCACGAAGGACGGTGCGCCGAAGCTGGTCGAGTCGTGCACCTATCCGCTGACGGGCCTGCGTGTCGTCGACCGGGTCTACACCGACCTCGCGGTCATCGCGGTGAGACCCGAGGGTTTTCAGCTCATCGAGCTCGCGCCGGGCGTCGACTTTGACCTGGTGCAGGAGCGCACCGGCGCGCGACTTCTTCCCGTTGCGGAGACGACCTCCCATGTCTGACTCAACCAGCGCCTCGGCGCGCCCCGCCCCCACCGCCGCCGCCGCCGCCGCGACGAATAGAAGCGCCGAACTCTACGCCCGCGCGCTCAAAGTTCTGCCGGGCGGCGTCAGCCGCAACACCGTTCTGCGCGATCCCCATCCGATCTACGCGGACTTCGCGCGCGGCTGCCGCGTGACCGATCTCGACGGTGTGGAGCGGATCGACTTTGCCAACAACATGGCCTCCCTGATCCACGGCCACGCCTGTCCGGAGATCATCGAAGCGGTCAGCGCGCAGCTCGCGCGCGGTACGGCGTTCACCCTGGCGACCGAAATCGAAGTCCGCTTTGCGGAGTACCTCTGCGGGCGGTCGCCTTCATTTGAGAACCTTCGCTTCGTGAACTCCGGCACCGAAGCGATCATGGTCGCGCTCAAGGCGGCGCGGGCCTATACGAACCGGACGAAGATCGCCAAGATCGAAGGCGCCTACCACGGCGTCTACGACTACGCGGAAGTGAGCCAGGCGCCGGAACCGTCGAACTGGGGGGACGCGAGCCGGCCCAACAGTGTGCCGCTCGTGCTCGGCACGCCGGAATCGACGCTTCAAGACGTCGTGGTCATCCCGTTCAATGACCCCGAGCGCGCGATCGAAATTCTAAATCAACACGCCGATGAGCTGGCCTGTGTGCTCCTCGATCTGATGCCGCACCGGGCGGGACTGACCCCGGCCGATCCGGCGTTCGTCCGGGCGCTGCGCGACTGGACGACGCGCCGCGGCGCCTTGCTGGTCCTGGATGAAGTGATCACCTTCCGCTCGGAGTACGGCGGTCTGCAATCGCGCTACGAGCTGAACCCCGATCTGACCGCACTGGGCAAGATGATCGGCGGGGGCTTTCCGATCGGCGCGGTCGCCGGCCGGAGCGACGTTCTGGATGTCATGAACCCGCGGCGCGAGGGCAAGCTGCTCTTCCCCCACTCCGGCACGTTCTCCGCCAACCCGATCTCGATCACCGCCGGCCTCGCCGCAATGGAGAACTTCGACGCCGAGGCGGTCACGCGCCTCAACAAACTTGCGGAGCGCGCCATGCAGGGGATTGACGAGGCGATCCGCGAGACGGGCATCGCGGCGTGTGTCACCGGGACGGGATCGATGTTCCGCGTCCACATGAAAGCGCAGCCGCCGCAGAACTATCGCGAAGCGTACTTGAACGCCGAAGAGAAGCGCCGCCTCGCGCTCTTGCTCAACCACATCTTCGACCGCGGCTGCATGATCATCAACACCTGTACCGCCAC
>SKZB01000350.1 GCA_007127615.1 Phycisphaerales bacterium
CGACACTTGGATCGGTGATGACCCGCCCCTTCGGCCCGTTCATCCTTTGGTCATGGCGCTTCAGGAATCTGGGCAAGTGACCCGCACGGATGAGACAGCAAAGGCACGGAGGCACAAAGGCACGGAGGCACGGAGGCGGAGCGACGAAGCGACGGAGGGACGGAGGAAGGGAAAATGTCTGAAGGGTGCCATGCGAAACGCGGCGGATCCCGGACTTTCGGGGGTCGGCCGGGGGGGACTTGTCTTCAGGATAGGGGGGCTGACGGCGAAGCCCCCAGTGGAGGTGCAACCGTCACTCTTCACCCACACGTTTTCCTGAAGACCCGAAGATTCTTCCGCCGCTACACTTGGCGGTATGGACAGGATGACCCCGGACCGCTGGCAGGCCACGGAATCATACCTCGCCGAAGTGTTCGGCCGGGAAGATGCCCATCTTGCCCAACTTCAATCCAAAGCCATCGAAGCCGGGCTGCCCGACATCGCGGTCGATGCGGTGGTCGGACGGCTCCTTTTGCTTCTGACCGGTCTGACCCGGGGCCGCCGGGCGATCGAACTCGGCACCCTGGGCGGGTACTCCGGCATCTGGATGGCGCGCGGGCTCCAACCCGACGGCAAGCTCATCACGCTTGAAATTGATGAGAAGCACGGCAACTTTGCGCAGGATCAGTTCACGCAGGCGGGCGTGGCGGACCGGGTGGAGATCCGCCGGGGCGATGCGCTCGACACCCTCGGCGAACTCAAGGGTGAACTCGCCCCCCGGTCGGTCGATCTCGTTTTTCTCGATGCGGATAAGGAACGTTACCCGACGTACTGGAAGTTGTTGCGCCCGATGATCGCGGTCGGGGGATTGCTGGTCATGGACAACGCGCTGGGCTCGGTAAGTTGGTGGATCGATGATCTGTCTTCGCCCTCCGCCCGGGCGGCCGATGAGACCAACCGTCTGCTCGCGGATGACCCCGATTTCGAAGCGGTGGCTTTTCCGCTGCGTCAAGGGATCATGATCGCGCGCCGGATCAGATAGCCGCGAAACCCTCTCTGTCGCAGACGTATGCCGATTCTCCCAATCGATCCGAGGCCGGTACACTCTTGGCCATGACGTCCCCGATGTCCAAGATGTCCGAACCCACCTCGCGTCTGCTCATTCGCGGCGGTCATCTCATTGATCCCGCGCACGGTCTTGATCAGCCCGGCGATCTTCTGATCGAAGGTGCGCGCATCGTCGGCATCGAGACCGAGCCGGGCCGACTGAGGACGCATGATGCCGACCGGACGATCGATGCGGAAGGGCTTTTCGTCACGCCGGGTCTGCTGGACATTCACGTCCACCTGCGCGAACCCGGTCCGCAGCACGATGAGACGATTGCAACGGGCACGGCGGCGGCGATCGCCGGTGGGTTCACGACCGTCTGCTGCATGCCGAACACGACACCGGCGCTGGATTCACCGGAGCTGGTCGAACTGGTGCGCACCCGCGCCGTCGAGGCCGGGAACGCCCGGGTCTTCCCGGTGGCCTGCGCGACGGTGAACCGAAAGGGCGGTGATCTGACCGAGGTGGACGCGCTCGCGCGGGCGGGCGCGGTCGGCATCTCCGATGACGGGGATGTGGTCGCGGATGCCGGCGTGATGGAACGGGCCCTGCGCGCGGCGCGGGCAAGTGATCTCTGCTTCATGCAGCACTGCCAGGATCCCGAAGCGACGCGCGGGGCGGCGATGAACGACGGGCCGGTCTGTGAGCGGCTCGGACTGATCGGCTGGCCGAAGGTGGCGGAGGAATCGATCATCGAACGCGACATTGCGCTCAACCGCGCGATCGGGGCGCGCTATCACGCGCAGCATCTGTCCAGCGGTGAATCCGCCGCGATCATTCGCCGCGCCCGCGCGGCGGGCGTCGTCGTCACCGGCGAAGTCAGCCCGCACCATCTGCTGCTGACCGATGAGGCGTGTGAATCGCTCGGGCCGATGGCGAAGATGAACCCGCCCCTGCGCACGGAAGCCGATATCGCGCAGCTCAAGGCAGCCGTCGCCGACGGCACGATCACCGTGCTGGCGACCGACCACGCGCCGCATCCGCTCAAGACGAAAACCGTGCCGTTCGCCGAAGCATCGTTCGGCATTGTCGGCCTCGAATGCGCGCTGCCGCTCTACGTTCGTGCGCTGATTCACGACCACGTCATCGACTGGACCCGCCTGATCGCCATGATGACGATCGAACCGGCGCGTCTGGTCGGCCTCGACGAAAGGGGGTTCGGCCAACTCCGCATCGGCGGGCCGGCGGATGTCACCCTCATTGACCCTGCGGAACGATGGACCATTGACATGAACGCGTTCCGCTCCACCGGACGGAACTGCCCCTTTCACGGCTGGGAAGTGACCGGCCGCGCGGTCGGCGTGATCGTCGATGGAAGGGTCAGACTGAACCGGCGGGACGAGCGGGCAGCCCATTCGTAGCGCGAGCCGGCCCGGCGGATGAAACGATGCCCGCCGTCTCCGCGAAGCCATCATCGGGGACCGGGGCCGACGTCTTTTTCGCAAGGTTTCATTTGACATGCCATCCCGCGTTTCAATTCAATCCGCTGCCCCGACCTGGATGGTGTGGACACTCATCGCGGCGGGTCTCTACAACCTGCTCTGGGGCGCGGGGGTGGTTCTCTTCCCGAACGCGGGTTTCTCGTTGATCGGGATCGACCCGCCGCGGTATCCGGAAATCTGGCAGTGTGTCGGCATGATCGTCGGCGTCTACGGCATCGGATATCTGGTCGCGGCGCGCGACCCGCTGCGGCACTGGCCGATCGTGCTGGTGGGGTTGCTCGGCAAAATCTTCGGCCCGATCGGATTCCTGCAGGCCGCAGCGACGGGCGCCCTGCCGTGGATCGCCGGGCTGACCATTCTCACCAACGATCTTCTCTGGTGGGTGCCCTTTTCAATCATTCTCTGGCGGGCGTACGTCTATCATCATGGTCCGCACGGAGTGCCGGCATGACGATCATGGCCACCCATCAGCGAAACCGAAACGATGCCGCTCAAGATCTGATTGAATCCATGCGCGAAGCGAAGACGCCGGCGGGGGAGTCTCTGTTGGCATTGACCGAACATCTGCCGCGCATGGTGGTGTTTCTTCGGCACGCCGGCTGTCCGTTCTGCCGGGAGGCCGCGGCGGATCTGGCGGCGCGCCGGGAGCGCATCGAAGCGCGCGGCGTGGGGATCGTCTTTGTTCACCAGAACTCCGAAGGCGAGGCGCGCGCGTTCTTCGGGAAGTACGGTCTCGAGGATCTGCCGCGCATCAGCGATCCCGAGCGGGCTCTGTACCGCGCGTTCGATCTCAAACGGGCGAACCTCTGGCAGATCGGCGGGCCGAAGGTCTGGTGGCGTTCCCTGGCGGCGTTCTTCAAGGGACACCGCATCGGCCGCGTGGCGGGGGATGCGTTTCAGATGCCGGGCGTGTTCATCGTGGATCAGGGCCGGATTGTTTCCGCGTTTCGCCACGGCACCCAGGCGGATCGGCCGGACTACGAAGATCTGGCCTCATGCCCGATCACGTGACAAGCCGGGCACGACCTCCCGACAGATCCCCGCGATCTCCGCGATCCCCGCGATCCCCGCTATCATGGGGGGTGCTGCGGTCACAGCCCTGACTTTTTCTTCATTCACCACGGTCCCGATCGCGCCGGAGGCGGCCTCGATCGGGAACGGTCCTCCGAGAAAGTCGATTCCCATTCATGTTCGAAAGTCTTTCCGATCGGTTCAACAGCGCGTTCCGCAATCTCTCCGGCCGGGGACGCATCACCGAGGACAATGTGCGCGATGCCATGCGCGAAGTGCGTACCGCCCTGCTCGAAGCGGATGTACATCTGGATGTCGTCAAAGAGTTCTGTGATGAAGTCCAGCGCGATGCGCTCGGCCAGGAAGTGACCAAATCACTCAAGCCGAGTCAGGAAATGATCGGTATCGTGCACAAGCGGCTGGTCGACCTGATGGGACCGGCCACGGGCGAGGGCGAGACGCCGATCATGATGGTCGATCCCGGGCCGACCGTCATCATGATGAGCGGCCTGCAGGGTTCGGGCAAGACCACGACGTGCGGCAAGCTGGCGGCGTACCTGAAGAAACGCGGCAAGAACGTCTTAGTCGCCGCGGCGGACCTGCAGCGACCGGCGGCGGTCGATCAGCTTCGCATCGTTGTTGAGCAGGTTCAGAATGAAGCCGGGGGCAACGCGCGGGTGGAGTTCTACGGCGAGCCGGACAAGTGCGCGGAGTACGGCAAAGCGGTCGGCGTGGCGGTGCAGGTCTGTCAGCGGGCGCTGCGCGAAGCGCGCCAGCAGAAGATGGACGTACTCATTCTCGATACCGCGGGGCGGCTGCACATCAACGATGAGTTGATGGGTGAACTCGATGCGGTGAATCGCGCGATCAATCCGCACCAGATCTTCCTCGTCGTGGATGCGATGATCGGCCAGGATGCGGTCAACAGCGCGAAGGCCTTCCACGAGCGCCTTGCCA
>SKZB01000348.1 GCA_007127615.1 Phycisphaerales bacterium
CCAACTGCTGCCCCAGCCAGGACGCAAGGAGCTCCGCCCGCAGCCGGGAGAGACAGATGAGGACCGGGATCAGATGATCGGCGGCCGGGGAGTCGATATTCGGGGAATCGCCATTCGGCGCTGCGGTCTCATCACCCTTCTCCGGTCCCCGGACGAGCACCACCGCGTGACCGACCGCCGTGCCTTGAGAGCTGCCCTGACCGCTCATGCGGACGCTCGCCCACTTCCGGCCGGTGCGCTCTTCGAGATCCGCGGCGGGCATGAGTTCGATCGCGTCGATGGCCTCGCGATCAACCGTCCGCACGTGCATCCGCGCCATCGCGGTCGGCAGAATGATCTCGCCGGTGGATTCATCGAGCGTCAGCCAGCGTTTGGGACTTCGGTTGTAGAGCCACGCGATGACCACGCCGAGCCCGCCGCCGCACGCCACGCCCACCTTCGCCCAGAGGATGTGTTCGAGCGACGGCTCCCCCCCGGTCGGCAGAAGTAACGCGAAGATCAGGACGAAACCGGTCAGGCCCGCCCCGAACAGGAAGCTCAACACCGGTGAGATGGCGCCCAGGCGAACATTGAGCAGCGGCGGATAGTACCGAACGCGATATCCTCCGGCGACCGGCCGCCGAAAGCTGATCCAAAGCCCCCTCAGCCCCAGCCACCAGCAGCCCAGCATGACGGCGTTGAAGGGCGTCAGGAAGATCGGCAGGAACAGCACCGGTCCGCTGAACTCGCGGTTCAGGAGCGCGTTCTCCGGCCGGTCCGGATCGTAGTACACGACCACCTCGGTGCCGGGCTGATGATCCTGCACGATTCCCGCGGCATAACCACGGTTCGATGTGGAGAAGTCCCGTACGCCGTAGCGCGTCCCGGTGTAGGTCTGCCCCGCGATGTCGTAGGTGTATTGGAGTGCCGGGGCGTAGGTCGTTGAATCCGAGCCGCGCCGCCGATCGACTTCCGCGGCGATCATCCTCCCGGTCGTTTCGGCAAAATGCTGCGCCCGGTAGGTCCCGATCACGCTCGTCAGCATGATGATGTTGAACACCATCGTGAGGATCGTCCAGATCCCGCCGAAGAAAAGCAGAAACAATCCTGCCTTCATTTTCATGGTTCACCCCACGGTTCACCTTTGGGAGCGCCGCCCGTCCTCCGCGTTATCCTCACGAGATCCCGGCCATCTCCGGCTTGGGTTCCGCGGCCGATTTTCCCTGACGAACCGGCGCCGCCTCGATGCCGTGCGCCGAAAGATACCGCCCGATCGCCATCAACGGGAAGTAGAGCCGGTAAAGATGATACCGCAGGTAGAAGACGCGCGGGAAGCCCGTGCCGGTGAACTCGGTTTCGCGCCAGGAGCCGGCGGGATCGCCATCGGGGTTCTCATCCGGGTCGAGCGCCTGGTCCTCGGTCAGTTGCGTCTTCGTCAGCCAGCCGATGGCACGCTTCAGATCGGGATCGTCGGGTCCGTAGATTTCCTGCAGGATCATCGCCGCCCACGCCGTCTGCGATGCGGTGCTCGGCCCCTGCCCCTTGAGCGAGGGATCTTCGTACGTCTCCGCCGACTCACCGAACGATCCGTCTTCCTTCTGGATCGATTTGATCCATCGGCCGGCGCGCTGAATCCACTCCTGCGCGGGATCTTCTCCGCAGCGGATCGGCCCGATGACCGACTGCCACGTGCCGTAGATGTAGTTGACGCCCCAACGCCCGAACCAGCAGCCGCAGGCGTTCTTCGGCGGTTCCTCCCCGCGTTGCCGGTGCCGGTCGATCAGCGTTTCATCGTGCGGTGGGGGATCGGACGCGCTGTCCCAGAGGACCTGCTGATCGCGAATGTACTTGATGGCTTTCCTGACCGCGGGATGAGCGCGGTCGTAGCCGTGCCACGAGAGAGACTCCAGCACGCGGCCGGTAATGTCCGGACAGGACGGATCCTGCATCGCGTTGTGATCGGCGAACGGGACATACTCGAGAATCTGCCGGTGCCGCGTGCGGTCAAAGGCGGCCCATCCGCCATCATCATTCTGCATGCGCAGCACCCAGTCGACGCCGCGCCGGCCCGCCTTCATGTTCTCTTCCCCGCCCGCGCGGTGAAGGGCCATGGCGACCATCGCCGTGTCATCGCAGTCGGGATACCAGGCATTGTCGTACTCGAAGTACCACCCGCAGCCCAACTCCGGGGCGTGTTCCGGGTTCATGCCGGAGAGCCGCGCCTGCGACCGGTAGAATTGCGCGTCGACCGGTTTGAGATTGTCCGCCCAGTCACCGACGTGCCGGCACTCCCGGCCGAGCAGCCACTGCGCGGCGCGGCGGACGTTCGGATCATCACTCGTCAACCCCGCGTCGGTCAATGCGTAGAGCGCGATCCCCGTATCCCACACCGGGCTGAAGCACGGTTGAATACGAATCTGGTCGCCTTCCTCGATGAAGAACTCATCCAGCTCGCGCTCCGCGCGCCGAATGACTTCGTGATCGCGCTTGTAGCCGAGGGCGCGGAACGCGATCTGCAGGTACACCATCGGCGGAAAGATCGCCCCCAGGCCCGCGGTCCGCGCCGTGCCGTCCTGCCCCGCGCGCTCGAGAATCCACTTCTCCGCGCGCCGGATCGCCAGCCGCCGAATCGGTGTGCCGCCGAAAGTATGCAGGATCTTCAGGGCTCGATCGAGCGCGAGGAAGACCCGGTTCCAACCCGGGGGCGTGTCGGCTTTGCCCATCTGCCGGTGCCGCTTCGCCTGATCGAGGTAGAGCTCGTCGATCCCCCGTTCGCCCGGCAGCGAGCGGGTCGGACGGAGCGTCACCACCAGCGACAGCGGCAGGATCATCGTGCGCGTCCACGCGCTGACTTTCGTCAGGTGAAAATAGAACCACCGCGGCAGGTAGATCAGCTCCGGCGGGATGGCGGGTACGGCATTCCAGGAAATCTGACCGAGACACGCGAGATAGAACTTCGTGAAGCTGTTGCACGCCTCCGCGCCGCCGTGCTTCAGCGCGCACTGCCGGGCCGCGATCATGTGCGGGGCGTTGATGTCATCGCCCATCAGCTTGAGCGCGAAGTAGGCCTTCACCGTGGCGCTGATATCGACACCGGAGTTCGGGAACTGCCCCCATCCACCATCCTCGCGCTGCTGGTCGCGCAGGCAGTTGGCGATCTTTGTGAGCGTGGCCCGGCCGTCCCGGCCGTCGATCATGGGCTGGTGTTCCTGCTCGAGGATGAACTTCATGAGCAGGTATTCGCTTTCGAGAATCGAATCGCCCTCGAGCTCGGCGCACCAGTGGCCGTCCTCGCGCTGAATCGACTTCAAGGCGCCGATCGCGCCGCGAAGCGAATCGGCGAATCGGCTCCGTTCACCGGCGGACAACGTGGGGGACGTCATGGCAAGAGGGCTCCTCAAATCATCGGTCGGAAAGACACACCATCGGCAGGCGTTGACGGACAGAGTGGGAAACGCAGTGTTCGTGCATCATCGGTCCCGTCAATTCGCCGGTTGAAAGGGCGGGCCATCCGGGCTTCTCTGAACGCTCTTCACAACCTTCAGGAAGCCTTCGATGACCGACCCCCGGAATGCCCGTCAGAACTCTACCACGCTTGATCGGCTCATGGAACTGCTCATTCAAAACCGGCCCGGCGCCGGGGCCGACACTTTCACCACGCTGCCCACGCTGCCCAGGCGGGCCATGTGGATCGAACCAGCGCAGGTCCTCGGCGCCGCTCTCGCTTTCCCACCGGCGAACCGGCCCACGACGCGGTTCGCTCACGCGCGTGACGGCAGCGCATCTGCCTCACCCAATGAAAGGTCCCCGCCGACGGGACGGGGACCTGGAAGCGGGTCGAGATTTCGCGCGAAGATAGCGCGCCGAAATGGCTACGGGCATTCGCCCCACGTACCGAGCAGTTCGAGCAGATCGAACACGTCAACGGTGCAGTCGCCGTTGAGATCCGCCGTGCAATGTGATTCGGGACAGGGATCGGCGCAGGATCCCCAGGCGCCGAGAAGCTCAAGCAGGTCGAACACATCGACGGCGCCGTCACCGTTCAAGTCCGCGATGCAGTCCGGAATTCCGGGAATGCCCTCATCCTCCAGCTCGATGTGCTCCCATCCGGGCCCTTCGTGAATCGCGGGATGGAAGTTCGTGCGGCTGCGCGCGACGTGGAAGTGGTCGAACGCCTCATCGTGATCGAAGAGCGGCTTTGCCGCCGGCATCCAGCCGCCGAAGTCGGGCGAAAAGGTCAACTGCAGAAGTCCGTCGGCCGTGCTCACGAAGA
The DNA here is from genome assembly GCA_007127615.1 of Phycisphaerales bacterium. Lineage (GTDB taxonomy): Bacteria > Planctomycetota > Phycisphaerae > Phycisphaerales > SM1A02 > SKZB01. The sequence continues at coordinate 4,253 of SKZB01000348.1, forward strand.
GGTCACCCAGGTCGTTGACGCTGACGTCGGTCGGCATCGCATCGTTGGGGAGCATGACGGACTCCATGACGCTGCCGTTCTGCAGACTGATCCGGAAGAGCGAATCGGAGGCCTCCGAGAGGAGCCAGACCGACGGCGGGAGAATGGGATCGGGCGGGTGGACCGCCATGGAAATTTTCCCGGCCAGCGGAACATCCACCAGGTGTTCAAAGGCGGGCGGCATGC
>SKZB01000502.1 GCA_007127615.1 Phycisphaerales bacterium
ATCAGCATCCGGTAACTGAAGTCCATGCCGTTGACCAGATGCTCCCCGTGAATCAACTCGTGCAGCACGACGTGATGATCCGGGTCCCGATCGAGATTTGCCGCATGAACGATCTTGCGAAAATGTTCCGGGTTGTCGTGCAGATCGCCGGTGATCAGAATCCTGCCGCGGCCGGGCAATCGGACGTGCGACCCCCGGCGGTGTGGATTGGCGCGCAGCGTCTCGGACGCCTCGTCAAAACGCGTGCACACCTGCTCGGGATCGCGTTCGTCAAACATGGCACTAGACTACTCGCGTCCGGCAGTGCGGACCAGCCGCACTGGATGCGGGGTGATCGGACCTCCGCGAGGGGCCAATCGAATCCACGCGCTTGCCCACCGGGCCATCGCCCTCACCACATCAGTATCCGGAGAAAATTGGAATAGTCGTCCGTCCAGAGCACACGGTCATCGACGAGGCGGAGCGGCTGCCAATTCGAGCCGCGCACGCCGCGACGGAGCTCTTGGACATCTTCATCATCCCGCGCCAGCACGACCCACCGTGAAACCTGGCGGCCGGTTCGGTCGGTTTCCTCCGGGGTGATCGAGGTGTCGCGGTTGACATACGCGGCGAGGTTCAGTTCCTCCGCGATCGCCGCCAGAACCGGTTCAAGGTCAAGGTACCGGTTCGAAATGTGCAGTGCGATCAAGCCGTCATCCGCAACGGTGCGCAGATACGACTCGATCGCTTCGAGCGTAACGAGATGGACGGGAATCGAGTCGCTGCTGAACGCATCAATGACGAGCAGGTCGAATGTGCCGGCATCGATCTGCGCCAGCGTGAGGCGCGCATCGCCGAGCGTGGTTTCGATCATCGCGCCGCGCTCTCTGGCTTCACTCAGGTAGGTGAAGTAACGCGTGTCCTCCGCGATGCGGCGCACCGTTGGATCAATCTCGAAAAAGTGCATGCGCTGCTCGGGCTCGGCGTACGCAGCCAGCGCGCCGACCCCGAGCCCGACCAGACCGATGTTTCGAAACGTGCGATCTTCGTTCCGGCTCCGAAAGACGTGGCCGATCGGTCCGTCGGGATGGTAATAGGTCAGCGGCTCGCGCGGCCGAATGGGCACACGTGACTCGGGGTCGACCCACTGTTGCCCGTGGAGGGTCGTGCCGTGATGAAGATCGTGCGTGGCGCGTCGTTGCCCATCCGGGGTCGTGTACCGCTGAAGACTCACGCGGTGAACGCCGAAGAACGTTCGATCACGTTCGAGCAATTCTCCGAGGTGCGTCGTTTCAAGCGTGGTCGCGAGCATCACGGCACCGACGCAGAGACCAAAGCGAACGGGACGCTGACTCAACAGGTAACACGCGAGGGCGGGGACACCGGCCAGAATGGCGATCCGCGCCGGGCCGGCGGTCTCGAGCGCTTCGAAGGTGCCCAACCAGACGATCGCCAGCGCCACCGCGCCCAGTCCCAGTGCCCAGAGCGCATCGTGGACCTTCCAGCGCGGTCCGGCCGGCGACTCATCCTCAGTTCGACGCAGCGGGAGATAGCCGGGGCTGAGCAGACAGGCAAGGACAATCGCCAGCGGGTACTCCACCACCCCGGGAAAGATGATCGGCGCCAGAACACCGTTGAATGCGCCGCCGAGCAATCCACCCAGGCCCATGGCCAGGTAAAACGTCGTCAGCGACGAAGCGTGCGGCCGATCCCGGGCCAGTTCGCCGTGATTCACCATCGCCAGAATGAAAAACGCGATGAGATGGACCGACACGATCAGGGGCATCGGCTGCGTTGCGCTACTCAGCAGCAGGATCATCAGGGTGATCGCGGCAATCGGGAGGGCGCGGGCCATCAGCGCATGCGGAATCAACTGCCGCTGCGCAAAGACGAACATGAACGTCATCAGATAGATCGCCAGCGGAATGACCCACAACAGCGGCACGACCACGAGATCCGTGGTGATGAACGTCGTCACCCCCAGCAGCAGACTCGACGGAATCGCCGCGAGCAGCACCCAGCGCCAGAATCGGAACGCCGTCACCGGCCGCTCCCGGGTGAGCCGAACCTCGTTCGTCGCCGAAGCGCCGGATGCCGGACCGGCCGCGGGCGCCTTCGTCCCCGGAGATTCGCTGATCTCAACCGAACGGTGGACCGTTCGGTCGGTGGATCGCCGCCAGAGCAGGACGGTGCAGCCGGCCAGGCCGGCAAGCAGGATCCAGTAACCGAAACGCCAGAGTTCACTCTGCGCCGGCAGGGGCAGCAGCGGCTCGATCACCACCGGGTAGCCGAGCAGCGCCAGCATGCTGCCGGCGTTGCTCGCGGCGTAGAGAAAGTACGGATCGCGCGCCCGGGGATGGTCCGTCGCGCTGAACCAGCGTTGCAGCAGAGGTGCCGTGGCCGCCACCACGAAAAACGGTGCGCCGACCACCGCCGTCAACACGAGCATGAGCCAGGCGATCGGAATTTCTTCACGCGGCGGATCCCATCCCGCGCCGATGGCGATCGGAAGAAACAGCAGCGGCGCGAGCATGACGAGCAAGTGCACCACCGCCTGCCGCCGAACCCCCAGCCAGCGCGTTGAAAGGTGCGCGTACAGGTAGCCGCCGAGCAGCGCGGCCTGAAAAAACACCATGCATGTGTTCCACACCGAGGGGGTGCCGCCCAGGAGCGGCAGAACCATCTTCGCGAACATCGGCTGAACGAAGAACAGCAGCGTGGCGCTCAGAAAAATTGTCAGCGTGTAGATCGGAATCATGAGGTCGCCCAGATCGTAGATGCAACCGGCCCGGATTGCACCCGAAGCGAAGCGGCCGATCCATCCGGCCCCCGATCGAGCCGGGTCAGGCCAACAGGATGTCCAGACAACCCAGTACCCCGAGCAGGCAACTGATGATCCCGTTGAGCGTGAAAAACGCCAGCGCGATCTTCTTCGTGCCCCAGCGAGCGACCGTGGCGTGTTCATAGATCAGCAGCACCACCACACCAACGACGCCGATCCCGAACAGCACGCCGAATCGGTCGTCCGCCAGCCACACTGCGACCAGCGCACCGGCGGAGATGAGATGCAGCACCCGACTGATCCAGAGTCCGCGCTCCACGCCGAGCCGACTCGGAATCGAGTGCAATCCCTCTTTCCGGTCAATCTCAACGTCCTGCAGCGCGTAGATGATGTCGAACGCCGTGACCCAGCTCAGCACCATCAGTGCGAGCAACCAGAGTGCGGGTTGCGCGCCCAGCGACGACGGTTCGATGGCGATCGCGGCGGCCAGCGGGCTGATCGCCAGGGATGACCCGAGGTAGAGGTGGCACCACTTCGTGAAGCGTTTCAACCAGCCGTAGGCGCTGATCCAGAGGAGCACCGGCAGGCAGAGAATCAGCGGCCACCAGTTTCCGAAGAACACCCCGAAACCCCCGCACGTCAGCGCAAAGGCGGCACCGAGAAGCAGGATGGCGATCAGGACCTGTCCCGGTGAGAGTCGGCCGGCGGGTATGGCCCTACCCGCGGTCCGCGGATTGCGCGCGTCGATGTTCCGATCAAGGTAACGATTGGCCAGCATGGCGACGGTGCGGGCAAGCACCATCGCCAGAACAATCAGCGCGAGCTGCCCGCCGAAGCGCGACCCGTCGATGCCGCGCCAACCGGCGTCACTTCCCGGCGCGGCCATGAACGAGCCCAGGAGAGCAAAGGGCAGCGCAAAGACGCTGTGCGCCAGCTTGATGTCGCCGGCCATCTCACGGACCGCGGTGATCGGATGAAGCGAAGCCGTGCTCATGATTCGCTCAGGATAGAGCCCGCGACGCGGTCTGTCGCTCGACCTTTGCCGGCTTACTGATTGCGCAGTTTCTTCGAGAGAAAGTCGAGGTCTTCGAGTTTGCCCAGCACGGCGGTGGCGATGTTGCTCAAATGAGCCGCCACGCGCTTGTAGTGACGGGCCAGCAGCGAGTACGCCACCGCTTCGTGCGTCTGCACCGGTTCCTGGTCCGCCAACAGTTCTTCGATGACCTCATCGCACGTGGCGCGACAGGCGTTCGCCAGCTTGATGCCTTGCCTGGCTTTCTCATCGTCGGAGTCACGAAACGCTACGCTCACGAGGGGAAACATGTCCGTCACCTGTTTGCGTACTTGCTCCATACGATCATGGTATTTCGCGACGTGGTACCCCTCCCGGTAGAAACGTCCGACCTCGAAAACGTTCTTGCAATAGTCGCCGATCCGTTCCGCATCCTTGGCAACGCTCATCAGCGCGAGGCAGGTCGGCGCATCCGGGCCGGGATTGATCGTCAGATGCCGCACGATCTTCCGGCGAATGGACCGCTCCAGTTCGTTGATTGACTGATCGCGACGGTACAGCGCATCCTTGACTTCATCGACCGAGGCATCATTGCTGAGTACTTCGTTGGCGCGCACGAACATCCACTGCGCGTGGTCGAGCATCTCGAGCAGCTCGCTGACCGCGCGATCGAGAGGGTGATTTCCGGTCAGTGCGGATAGAA
>SKZB01000041.1 GCA_007127615.1 Phycisphaerales bacterium
GGCGCTTCAGGAATCTGCGCAAGTGACCCGCACGGATTCAGAAAAGGCACGGAGGCACGGAGGAGAAGGGACGAAGCGACGAAGCGACGGAGCGACGGAGGGAGGGGAGGCGCACGGCAGTGAAAGCCCCCGAAGGGGCGCCGATGCGCAACCCGTGGAAGCCCGATCGGCCGTGGCCCCTGAGCCCTTTCGGGGGGAGCCGGGGGGACTTGTCTTCAGGATTGGGGGGCTGGCGGCGAAGCCCCCCGGGGGAGGTGCAACCGTCACCCGTGACCCACACGATTTCCTGAAGACCCGTCTTGAACAGCGACGCGCCTCCCCGGCGGAATCCCGCTTACACTGTTGGATATCGCCCGTGAGAAATCGAACCGGAAGGACGCCCATGTTGAAGCATTCTCTGTTCACGCTCGCCACCACCATCCTCACCGGCATCCTCGCCGGCATGATGCTGGCTCTGGTCACCGGTTGCGCCACGACGGAAACCGTCACCAGCGCCGAACCGATCGATGATCCGTTCCGGAATGCCATTCGCAGCGGCTCGCTCTCCGAAGCGCAGACGCAGGCGGAGATGGACGATCGACTGCTCATCGTCGTCGGTACGGCGGATTGGTGCGGCCCCTGCCGGCAGATGAAGGCGGACACCTGGGCCGATCGCCGCGTGCACAACTGGACGAACCGCCGCGCGCTGGTCTACTACCTCGACATCGATGAGCACCGTGATATCGCGCGGTCACTCGAGATCAGTTCAATCCCGCAGATCGTCGTTTTCCGGGGCGATCGTGAAATCGATCGGGTCGTCGGCTACCGCGCGCCGGATCCGTTCCTCGAATGGCTCGGAGAACTCTGACTCATCCGGTTCGGAGGTCTCTGACGCTCGCAGCAGATCACCCGGCAGTGGCGTCTCGGTGACCTCGCCGCCATCGCCGCGCTCGATCCGGTACGCCCGCGCACCTGGCCGCGAGCCGACCACCCGATTGAGTTCCCGGCCGACGAAGTGCAGCGCCGCCCCGTCATCGGCGGCGTACCCGTTCGGCAACGCACCCTCACGGACGTACCGCAGGAACGTGGGACGCCGCTCCGGCTCACCGTCGTAGTGCGGGCACGCGCTGCCGGGGAGAAACCCCAGGCCATCCGCCAGCGGCGCGAGCGGACCGAAGGAATCGGTCGAGCATCCCTCGAACCAGCAGTTCATTCCCGCGCTGATGCCGCAGAGGATGATGCCGGCTTCCCAGCACTCACGGAGAATCTCGTCCACGCCGTGTCGCCGCCAGATCTCGAGCAGGTTGGCGACGTTCCCGCCGCCGACGTAGATCACATCCTGCGCCAGCAGAAAGGCGCGCAGGTTCCGGTTATCCCGTTCGAAGAGGGGAAGATGCGCCGGCCGGGCGCGGGACTCATCAAACGCCTCGTAAAACCGATTGATGTACAACCCGGCATCGCCGCTCGCCGTCGGGACGAAACAGATCCGCGGCCGGTCTTTGCCCGTCAGCCGCAGAATGTAGTCATCCAGCGCTGGATTCTCCGGCTCCATCGAGAACCCGCCGCCGCCGAGTGCGACGATCTGCGGTTGAACCTTCATGATCTCTCCGCCCCGCCCGCTGGCTTCGGTTGACCCGATTGCCGGGCGTAGTTGCGCTGCATCATCGCGCGGCCCCGCGCGAAACCAAGCCGTTCGTAGAACGGAACCAACTCCGGGTCGCAGACGAGATCGATCATGTAGTGGTCCTCGAGTTTGTGCAGCATCCGCATGATGAGTTCGCGGCCGATTCCAAGACGACGATAGGCCGGCAGGACTTCCAGCAGCGGCAGAGACGCGCTGATCACGCCGTCGCTGATCGCGTTGACGAATCCGACGACGCGTCCCGCCGATGGATCGATCGCGAGAATCACGTGCGCGCTGCCGCGCAGAATACGGAGATGTGTCTCCGGCGACGGCGGCGCGGGCCAACCGTCAAAGAAATCGGCCAGCATCGCCGGCGTGATGCCATCCGGTGAATCAACATAAGTGATATCGCGCACCATCTTGAGCTCTTTTTACTCGTGATCAGACTCGAGCGCCGCCCGGCCGCGCGGCAACTCGAAGACATCCTGCGCGCGGCAGTACCGCGGCCCGCCCATACGGCCGACGGCCGCGAGCTTCTCGTGATCGATGTGATACCGCTCGCTGACCAGATCATCGCGCACGAAGAGGTGCACCACCTCACCGATCACGACATTGCCCGCGGCGGGTTCCCGGCCATTGGTGCGCACCACCTGCAGCGTGCGGCATTCGAAGGCGATCGGAGACTCCTTCACGCGCGGCGGGGCGACCACGCGGCTCGGAGCGGCGTGGAGCTTCGCCAGCTCAAACTCACTCTCGCCGTACGGCAGCGCTTCGGAGGCCGCTGCGACCTCGCGGATGTACGCTTCGGTCGCGACGTTGACCACGAACTCACCCGTGCCGCCCTCGCCGCGCGGCTTGGCGTTGCGCAGCGAATCCTTCTCCGTCCCGTCGCCGTTGTTGACGGGGCAGAACAGCAGGGTCATCGGATTCGATCCGAGGCCGTTGAAGAACGAGTACGGCGCGAGATTCAAGCGGCCATCGGGAGCGATCGTCGAAACGAACGCGATCGGCCGGGGCACGATCCCGCCGATCATCAGCTTGTACCGCTCGGCCGTGGTGAGCGATTCGGGCGAACATTCCATACCGGAGAGTGTAGCCGTGACCGATCGGTGTGATCGATCGGCCGCGGTGCGTGAACCCCGCTCGCCGCCGAGAAGGGCACTTTTCACGGCAAATCGAGAATGATCCGCATCCCCCGGGAATGATCGGTCGAAAGGAACGGTTCATCGATCGGATCCGGACGGACGGGTCCGTCCGTTTGTGAACGAAGCCCCCCAAAACGCTCTCCGGACGATCGGATCTCACCATGACAGGGAAGACACGGAAGACACGGAAACCGCCGGGTTCGCCCGGTACCGGCCCGGACAAGCTCACGTCGGCCGCTTCGACCGACGGTACGGGAGCGACGAAGCCCGAGGCCGGTCCGAACCCCGTGGCAAGGAGCGAAAGCCGGCTGACGGCGCCCCCGCCGGCCGGCTCGCCCGAGCGCTCCCCGGAGAATCCGCGATCCTCCGAAGCGATCCTCGAGACCGCCGCAACCCTCTTCAGCGCCCAGGGCTACCGCCAGACCGACGTCCAGCAGATTGCCGACCGGCTCGGGATCGGCAAGGGAACGATCTACCGGCAGTTCCCCACCAAAGAAAACCTCTTCCTCGCCACCGTCGATCGCATCATCGGGCAGCTCACCCGGTACATCGATCGGAGGGCCGAGGCGAAGCCCGATCCCTTCGACCGGGTGGCGGAAGGGATCAGCGCGTTCCTGGCCTACTTTGATGAGAACCCCGGCGCGGTGGAACTTCTTTTGCTCGAACGCGCGGAGTTCCGGCATCGCAATACGCCGACCTACCTGGAGTACAACGAAACCAACGCGGCGCCGTGGCGTCGGTTGCTGCTCGATCTGATGCGGGCCGGCCGCCTGCGCGAGATGCCCCCCGAGCGAATCATCGATCTCCTTCATAATGCGCTGTACGGCACAATCTTCATCAACCACTTTGCGGGTCGAAGGAAGCCGCTCCGCGAGCAGGCCGCGGACCTGATCGACATCGTGTTCCGGGGCATTCTTCCGCGCGATTGAACCCGACCTTCACGCCGCGCTGGTTCGATCAACCGCGCCGCGATTCCGACGGAGTTTCCCATATGAGTCAGAAGTCTCCCGATTCCCCGAAAACCAGACCCACGCGGGGCGGGCGCCGACGACGCTGGTTCGGCGGCATCATCACCGCGCTCCTGCTCGCCGCGCTCGGCTTCAGCGCGTACTGGTTCGGTCCCGATCTGCCGGCCGAAACGAACGACGCGAACGATCATGCCGGCCGGCCCAATGATTCGGCGCCGGCCGTGATTGTCACAACCGTCCGCGCGCGAACCTTTACCGGCACGGTGCGCGGCATCGGCTCGCTGCGCTCACCCAGTGTGGTTCACATCGCGCCGGAAACCGAAGGCATCCTGCGGCAGATTCACTTTCGGGAAGGCGCCGTGGTGGGTGCGGGTGACACTCTGTTCACCTTCGATGACCGCAAGCTTCAACATCGGGTCGAATCGCGCCGCGCGTCACTGCGCTCCGCCGAAGCAAGGGCAGAGAACGCCCGGATCACGTTCGATCGCGTCCGGCAGCTCCATGGCGAAAACGTCGCGACCGCGGATGAATTCGATCGCGCCCGCTCGGAGCTCAACGCGGTGCGCGCCGAGGTCGAACAGTGGCGGGCCGATGTTGCCCTGGCGGAAGTCGAACTGGCCGACACCGTACTCAAAGCTCCGTTCGAGGGCGTGATCGCCGAGCGCCTGGTCGATCCCGGCAACTATGTCCAGATCGGTGAGCGGCTCGCCACGATCTACCGCATCGATCCCCTGGAGATGAGTTTCCGTCTGCCCGAA
>SKZB01000261.1 GCA_007127615.1 Phycisphaerales bacterium
CATAGACGATCTCGTTGCCCGGTCGGTCGGGAAAAATGTTCTCGATGAGCACGCGCCACCCGGCGTTGTCGAAGTCATCCCACAGAAGGCGTTTCGGCCATTCACCGGGTCTGTCCGGAGTCGGCGTGATTTCGTAGGTCGGTCCCATTTCCGTCGCAACGACGATTTCATTGAAGTCGGGCCTTGCCGGATTCACATCGCCGATGGCGGAGTCCATGCCGACTTCAGCGCTGTACACGATCTGGTCGATCCAGTCACCGTCATCGCCCTGCGAGAGATGGTGTCCGTTGCTGAAGTCGAAGACGGCCTCGAAGATATAGAAGATCTCATCGTGCGGAATGTTGACGTTGATCCGTCCGGCCCGTGCTCCCCACATCAAGCCGATATAGTCGCTCCAGTCGGCCGCGAGCTGCTTCTCCCAGAGCATCGGCTTGTTCTCGATCAGCACGCTGACCATCTGTCCCGTCTGGATCACGATCTCGGTTCGCGGCACTTCGGGGACGACATTGCCGATGCTGATCGTCGGCCGGGAGGCCATTCCGGTCGGACCAACCGGTTCAACCGTGACGGGCAGCGTCTCGATAATCCATTGTGACTGTGAAAACATCATGCGGAGGACCGCGCCGCCCTCATCCACGGCAAACAGGTGATTCGCCCCGGACGCCTCGTTCTGCCTCGCGCCGAGCAGAAAGATCGAGGTGTCAGCGCGATGTATCGTTCGGGCATGAAACTCCTGCGAGCCGAGTCCCTGCACATCAAGCGCGCCGGCAACCGGCGCAATCAGTGCCGCGACGAAACAAGCGACCATGGCGCGGCTGGCGAGCGACATGAATGATCGACAGTGTGTGGTTGTTCGATACATGGTGGTGGCTTTGCTTCAACACGCTCGCAGGATCAACCCCAGTTTTCGAGCAGGATCAACAGGTCGGAAACGCCGACTATGCAACTCCCTGTAAGGTCTGCGAGACAGTCGTCGCAATCCGCGCAAGGGCCCCAATTGGCGAGGAGGATGAGAAGATCCGCCACGCCGACTGAACCGTCGCCGTTCAGATCGCCGGGGATTCCAGGAGTAGCGGCCGTCTGGCCAAGGAGAACACCAACTGTTCCGGCGTTGTTCACAACGGCGACATCAGGCGTGCCATCGTCATCGAAGTCAGCAACCACAGCCGCCTTGGGAAGACCACCACCGGAGGAAAACAACTGCGGGGCGGCGAATGTGCCGTCGTCTTGGCCGAGCAGGACGACGATGCCGATGCCGAAGTGGTCGGCGACAACGAGGTCCGCGACGCCGTCGTGGTTGAGGTCACTGATGGCGACGGTCACGGGGTAGCCGCCTGCGTAGTAGGACTGTGGCTGGGCGAAGGTACCATCGCCGTAGCCGTAGAGCAGCTCGATGCTCGGAGCAGGTCCGAAGGCCACGCCGGGATTGACGACGGCAATGTCGGGCACGCCGTTGCCGTTCAGATCGCCGATCGCGAACTGCCGGGTTACAGGAGCGACCGTGAGCGTCTGACCTTGTGCGAACGTTCCATCGCCTTTGCCGATCAGAACGTTCATTATGCCGTTCCCTACGGCAACGATGTCCGCTTGACCGTTCCCATTGAGATCGGCGATGGCGACCTCCTGTGCGCTGGTTACGGCAAACGTCACCGGCTCGGCAAACGTTCCGTCGCCCTGACCTGTGAGCACCTTCACGTCTCCACCTGCCGCCACGACGAGATCGACATGGCCACTGTTGTTGAGGTCCGCGATTTCAACGCCGGATGCGTATCCACCGACGTCGATGCTTTGCGGCGAGCCGAAGGCGCCGTCGCCCAGGCCGAGAAGTATCGAGACGGTTCCTGCGAGACCGTTTGTGACGACGAGGTCTGCGATGCCGTTCGCGCTCAGATCGCCGACTGCGAGCGTTCTCGCCGGACCGGCCGCAAAGGTGGCCGGGGCACTGAAAGACCCGTCACCGTTGCCGAGCAGGATCTGCACGTTCGTGCCGGTGGTGACGGCGAGGTCAGTGACACCGTTGTTGTTGAAGTCACCGGTTGCGATGAAAGCCGGCATCGGCGCGACGTCGAACGTCGTTGCAGGCGCGAAGCCCTTGAACGAATCGGCTGCCGCGCCTGAGGGCAACAGCGTCAACGCCAGTGGAGACGCAACAATCATTGACAGTGTTCGAGTTCGCAGCCTGGACGCGCGACATGCCGTCCTGACGGAAGTTGTGGCCCACCCCGATCTACTTCGACTCATCATTATGATCTCCTTTTCTCCGAACAAGAAGGGCTCGCAAACAGATTTACACAATCAACCCCAGTTCTCGAGCAGGATCAACAGGTCGGAAACGCCGACGGTGCAACTCCCTGTGAGGTCAGCAAGGCAGTCGCCACAGTCAACACATTCACCCCAGAGCGAGAGGAGGATCAGCAGGTCAGCCACGCCGACCACACCGTCGCCGTTCAGATCGCCGGGAACCGGGTCATCCATGTCAGTGTACGTCATGCGCGGATTGTCGACCCCCAGTTCCCATTGCTGGAAGATGAAGTCCATCAATGGGTTGCCGTAGAAGTACAGCACTTGTGAGACATCTTCGATGATCTCGTTCCAGCTGCGTTCGGGCTCAAGGAACTGCGATGCCATATTGAGCAGCGCCCAACCCTCCGGCAATTCCGTTTCGTGCGAAGGGATGTCAAAGTCAAACTTCTTCCAACCCTGTCCGACGGCCGGGATGTTGTCGCCAAGGTAAAATGCTGCGGTTGCGTCGTTCGGATCATTGGGTGTGCCATGATCATTGATGAGCATGATTGTGAGTGGGCGGCCAGCGGTATTCTGCGCGGCAAGTGTCTGCAGATCGATTCCAAGTGAGGTCACGCCGCGCGCCGCGTAGTTCCCGGTGAACACACTCTGGCCGCCCAGCGGAGTGGTTCGCAGTTGCGGCGCAAAGGTTGTGAGACAGTCATTCGGATCTGGACAGGAACTGTGCAGCCACCAGAGGGGGTTGCCGCCCTGGTCCTGGATGATCTCGATTTGGGGAAGTCCGTAGGTCCAGTTTCCTTCGTTGCTGCCGTTGTCAAATTCCTCTACAAACGTGACCGCATCGTCATCCGCCACAAGCGATCCGGCGGCTGTAAGTGCGAGTGTCGCGCACGCGAGGGTGCTCTTCATGGCGTTCATCAACCGTCTCCTCAAATGAAGTGTTCTGGGCGTAGTCTCATTCGTCGGTCCCAGGACGGAAGTCATTACGGTTTCATTCTGAAGATTTCGGGGTTTCTGAAATCCGTGTGGGTGACGCCGAGTCGCATCCGATCGGAGTCTGTCCGTCTGTTCGGTCGTCCGACACGCAGGAAGACCGGGCTCTCGGCCACATGAACGGCGTGAGCATGAAACTCCTTCATTTGATGTCGCACAGCTGTTTGATTGCTCATCGGTTCATCCCCAATTGCTCAAAAGGATCAGCAAGTCTGACACATTCACGACGCCATCTCCATTGAGGTCGGCGGGACACTCGGCCGGATCGGCGCACGCGCCCCAGGCGCCGAGGAGCAGCAGCAGATCAGTGACGTTGACCACGCCATCGCAGTTGATATCAGGACCACATCCGAATTCGTCAGCTTGAACCTCAAATGCGCCGATATCGCACGCTTTGCCCTGCGGCCTTTCGACACCGCGCTGATCGACCAGGACATCGTCCAGACACGCCGCGGCGTTGATGGCGATGGTATCGGGCAAAAGGGCGTGGGTCGGTGTCGGGCCGCCATTGTCGGCGAGGGGGCCGAGCATTGGATCGCCGCTCATGCTGGTCGGCGCAGAGATCGCCGATCCATCCTGCACGATGTTGGCGCCGCCGTCGACGAAGGATCCCGATGAGATCACAATATCGCCGCCACTCGCGCTGTTCGCCACGATTGAGTTCTGCATGGTGATATGGCCGTTGATGTTAAAGATTCCACCACCCCCGGCATCTGCGGCATTGCCGTTCACCGTGCAGTGAATCATGGTGACATCATCCTGAGAAAGATGAATGCCGCCACCGGTTGAACTGACGGCGGTGTTGTGACTGATCGTTGAGTTGACGATGGTCAACGAAGCTCCAGCCCCAACCTGGATTCCACCACCACGATTCTGCGCAACGTTATTCACGAACGTCGTCCCTCGAACATCCGCGCTGCCGGAAAACACCATCAAACCACCACCCGCGCCGCCGAGAACCAGATTTGGGCCGAACCCGCTGGATGAGTTGTTCTCAATCTGACAATCGATCAGCGACATCATTCCGTCAGATGTGATGCCACCGCCAAGGTCAATCGCTGCATTGTCACTGATCGTGCAACGCGTCAACACGGCGACGGTATCGGCCCCGCCCTGCAGCAATCCGCCACCGCGCCCGCTCGTGGTATTGCCGTTGATCACACAATCGGTCATGGTGAGTTGGCCACTATTGCGGACACCGCCACCGCCACCAGTGCCGGAGACGTTC
>SKZB01000278.1 GCA_007127615.1 Phycisphaerales bacterium
CGAGGGCCTGTCGCGACAGTGGAAGTGGCTCCAGGCGCGGTTGGATTGATCCACGCGGGCAGATGAGTGATCGGGTTTTCAGACTTCTTTGCGCTTCAGGAATCTGTCTGGGTGAACGGAGTGACGGAGTAACGGGGTGACGGAGGCACGGAGGCACGGAGGGAGAAGTACGGGCGTGACAGCCCCGAAGGGGCGCCGGAGTGGAAGCCCGGACGGCCATGGCCTCTTGCGCGCCCCCCGAACGCGGCGGATCCCGGACTGTCGGGGGGTGGGGGGCCGGCGGCGAAAGCCCCCCGGGGGAGGTGCGGGAATCACGCCTGACCCACACGATTTCCGGAAGACCCGGACTTTTCTCTTGCGTTCACCCGGCGTGGAGGTGAGGATGAAACGCGCACCCCGTAGGAACTTTTCTGGAGAGACCATGACCAACCGGCTTCGTACCGTTTCGATGATCGCCGCCACGGCTGCGTGCACATTTGGATTCACCGGCCTGGTTCACGCGCAGTGGACCGATGACCCCTCAATCAACACGCCGATCGTCATCGAGAGCGGCGATCAGGTTCAGCCGAAAGTCGCCCGCGCGGCAGACGGCGGCGCGTACATCAGTTGGTTCGACAATCGGACCGGCGGATTCGATGTGTACATGCAGCGCATTGACGCGAACGGCGAGCCGCAGTGGCAGGAGAACGGCATCCTGATCGCGGACCGTTCGTTCAGTTCAACGCAGGATTATGATCTGACCGTCGACGACGAAGGCCACGCCATCGTAGCGTTTCGTGATGATCGCTTCGGCGGGATCGTCGTCACCGCCAGCCGCGTTGCGCCGGACGGCACACAGGTCTGGGGCCCCACCGGCGTGCAGCCATCCATGACCACCGGCTTCATCGGCGCGATTCTGGTCGAAGCCGCCGGCGACGGTACCATCGCGGTGGGATGGTACAACGGCGAGGCGGCGCGCGTCGTCAAGCTCGACGGCGATGGTGAAGAACTCTGGGGCACCGACATCGGCAACGCTCCGGCCGGCAGCTTCACCGTCTCCGATCTCATCGCTTCCGATGCGGACGGCGCGAGCGGCGAAGTGATCGTTCTCATGACCACGATCGGCGGGTTCATCCAACCGCGTCATCTCTACGCACAAAAGCTCGATCCAGATGGTGAGACCATGTGGGCTGAACCCACACCGATCTACACGCAGTCGAGTCTGCAGGTCGCCTATTTCCCCACCGGCGCGTCGGACGGTGCCGGCGGGCTGGTGACGGCGTGGTACCACGTCAATCCCCTTCAGGTTCGCGTTCAACACGTCGATGCGGATGGGGCCGTTCAGTTCGGCGCCAACGGCACCGTGGCGTCCACCAATGCCGCCCAGTTGCGCGTCAGTCCCAGCGCGGCGCACGAGATCGCAACCGGAGAAACGTATGTCTTCTGGCGCGAACTTGATTCGTTCCAGAATGCCGTCGGCGTGTTCGGCCAGAAATTTGATGCGAACGGTCAACGGCAGTGGAACGACAGCGGCGTTTCGATCTTCAACTCCGGCAACGAGACGACCCAGGTCCGCACGCTGCTGCACGATGACGGCGCGCAGGTGTATTTCGTCGAGCGCACCGGTCCTGCGAGTCAGCGCGTGTTCGGCACGTTCGTCGATGACGACGGCACCGGCGGCGGATTGATCGACGTATCGGATGTCAGTTCATCCAAGTCGCGTCTGGCGGCACTGCTCGACACGAACCACCAGGCCGTGCTCGTCTGGCAGGACTCGCGCAACGGTCCGGACGATCTCTTCGCGCAGAACGTCAACGCCGACGGCACACTCGGGCCGATCGCTGACGGGCCCCTCGGTGATCTCAACGGCGACGGCGTCGTCAACGTCTTCGACCTGCTGATCCTGCTCGAAAACTGGGGCGCGTGCGCCGAACCGACCGACTGCCCGGCCGATCTCAACGGCGACGGTTTGGTCAATGTCTTCGACCTGCTGACTCTGCTCGAAAACTGGGGGTAAGGCCTTCCGGTCCGACCGGCATTTGCACGGTACCGGGCCCGCGCGGCGGCTGGCGCTCCATCCATTCCGCCATCGCTCACCGAGCGAATTTATTGAGAGCCATCGCGAAGTTCGTCGCCGCAACCTCGATGGCATTCCCGGATTTGCACGCCCCGATGACCGATGCCGGATCTGATGCTGGTCTGAGCGACGAAGTCGACCCGGAAAACCCGGGACACGCTCGCCGCGAGGCTCTCTACGAGCAGGACCAACCCCGCCTGCCCCGAGACGACCGAACTGAATCAGAACCCGCTGGAACCCGGTTGCCTCATTTCGTTCTTGGCGAGGGCGAAACCGGGTAGGATGTTGTGGACATCCGGCTCAGAGACGGTCTCAGAGCACAAAGATCGGTTCCAGCAACGCTGAAACAGAGGGTGCGAATGGACAACGGGGTGGATCACATGCCGCTTCCGGGCGTGGACAAACCTCGGTTGCTTCCCCCTCCCCCCGAACCCCGAAGCACCTGACGCCGGCCCGCCTGGAATCAAATTTCCTGTCAGCAGACTTTACCCGCACTGAGTTTGAATGTGATTCACACCAAAGCTTGGGGATCGCAGTCCCTTGGCTTTGACACAGTGAAGAACAACGAGAAGAAAGGAAGTGTTGCAAATGTCGTTTGTTAGTCAGTATATGAAGGTCGATTTGTTTTTGCGTCCAACGGCGGTCGTTATTGCTGCAGCTTCACTGTGCAGCGCAGCAATCGCGCAGTGCAATGAATGGGACGACGTGGGTGGTGGAATGAACGGTGCGGTCAATGACTTTGTCGAGTTTGAAGGCGACTTGATCGCCGTCGGTGGATTCACCACGGCGGGCGGAACGGCAGCCAATCGCATCGCGCGGTGGGACGGTCAGCAATGGCACGCCATGGGCAATGGCACCAACGCATCGGTTCGGGCCGTGACCGTGTACAACGGCGATCTGATCATCGGCGGTCAGTTCACCGTCGCCGACGGCTTGCCCGCCAACCGAGTTGCACGCTGGAACGGTACGCAGTGGTTGCCGATGGGCGTTGGGTTCAACAACAATGTCAACGCACTGCACGTTCATGATGGCGACCTCATTGCCGGCGGGAGTTTCACGCACACGATCGACAATGTCACACTGAATTATGTGGCTCGCTGGGATGGCTTGAACTGGGGGTCGATGGACGATGGTTTTCAGGCGTTCCAGGAATCTGCGCCTGAGATCAATGCGATCACAAGCTATGACGATTTACTCATCGTGGGAGGCAGCTTCGGCTCGACAACCCAGGGCGTGCAGATCAGTGGTGTCGCGCGGTGGTACAGCGACACACAATCATGGGGATCACTATCACCGTCGTTTCTTATGGGGACTAACCCCTCCGATCGCGTGCATGTGCTACGGAGGTACGATGACTTCCTCTACATCGGCGGCGAAATCTGGTTTTTCGACCTGTGGCAGAACGTGAAAAATATCGCTCGTTGGGACTTTGGAAGCAACTCCAGTATACCGGACTTCGGTGGCGTTGAGCACCCCACGTTTGCGGCCGTACTCGATCTTGCTGAGTACGACGGCAAGCTGATCGTCGCCGGGAACTTCTTTACGGCCGGTGGGGAGCCGGCCAACCGCCTGGCGACATGGGACGGAAGTGACTGGTCTGCGTTCGTAGCCAATCCAACGGTCAACGCCAGCATTGGCGCGGTCCATGTTTATGAAGGTGATTTGTACATCGGCGGCACCTTCTTCGAGAACGATCAGAACCCGCTGAACAACATCGGCCGCTTCCGCATTGGTTCACCGGAGATCATTGACCAGCCGAGTAATCAGATGGTGTCCGAAGGCGCGACGGCGACGTTTACCGTGCAGGACAATTTTACGAATAGTGACTTTCAGTGGCGCAAGGATGGCGTTCCGCTGAGCGATGGTGGTCATATCAGCGGAGCGGACACGCAAACCCTTGTGCTCAGCAACGTCACTCAGGATGACTTCGGCGTGTACGATGTCTTGGTGAGCAACCCCTGCGGGGCTGCTGGCAGCAACCCGGTGGCGCTGAGCGTGCAAAGCGGCGGCCCCATGCCGACGTGCCAGGGTGATCTGGATTCCGATGGCGTCGTCGGTATCAGCGATCTGCTGTTGCTGCTGAACAATTGGGGTACGTGTCCGGATTAGGCCTGGAATGAATGAAGTGTGAGACTCACCAAGGCCCAGGGAATGCAATCCCTGGGCTTTTTAACAATCATAAGGACATGAGGATGGGATGGAGGAGTAGGCGGTGAAGCGACGAAGCGACGGAGGGGTGGAGGGAGGCGTCAAGTCACGAATCCCCAACTCTCGGCTTGCAGATGAACTTTAACGTGACGAAACTGAAAGATGGCGTCATACATTTCGTGCTCTGATTCCTTTGTGTCCTTCGTGTCCTTCGTGGTGAGAAAATGCGCGACGCGCTCCGTGGACAGATCAACAGA
>SKZB01000115.1 GCA_007127615.1 Phycisphaerales bacterium
TCCTCCGCCTCCCGTGTGGACTCGAGCGGTCTGCGGGGCAGACAGAATTCAATTCGTGCGCCGCCCGCCTCGCGGTTGCTCACATTGATATGCCCGCCGTGGGCGTCGATGATCCGGTGCACGATCGCCAGGCCGAGGCCGGTTCCGGTTTTCCGGGTCGTGAAAAACGGATTGAACATGCGTTCAACGACTTCGGGCGGTATGCCCGGGCCGTTGTCCTCTACCGCGATGACAATGCGTTCGTCGTACTGCCCGCCGGGACAGCGCATCTTGCGCTCTTCGGTGACGACCCGCACGCGGCGCGGCCGATCGAACGGGCTGCCGTCGGTCTCCCCCATGGCCTCGACGGCATTGCGCACGATGTTGCCCAGCGCCTGCCCCAGCAGCCCGGCGTCGGCGTACATCGGACCGGCCGCACGAAACGAACACGCCAGCTCGGTGCCGCTGTTCTGAAACAGGGCGGCACAGCCGTCCAGCGCACGCTGCACCAGCGCCTTCGGGTCGATCGGCTGCGGCTCGATGGTCGTCTTCCGGGCGAAGGAAAGGACATCACGGACGATGGCGTCGAGCCCGACGACCGCGCGGTCGATCTTGCGGCATACGTCCGCCTGGTCGGGACGGTCCGCGAGGTCCTCCTCCAGCATCTGGACGTAGAGCTGAATCGAACCGAGCGGATTGCGAATCTCGTGGGCGATGCCGGCGGCCATTTCGCCCAGCGCGGCGAGCGATCGCGAGCGACGAAGTTTGGCGTTCGCTTCGGCAAGTTCGGCCTGCAACTGCGCGACCTGTTCCTTCAACGCGACATGGGTCTGCTGCAACTGTTCGGTGGTTTCCGCCACCACGCCCATCAGTTCGCGCAGGTCGTCGACATCCAACGATCCGCCGTGCTTCGCCATCGACTTCAGAACGGAGTTCATCGCTTAGCCCTTCCGATCGGAGAACCGTGGATCGTGTGCGACGTGCCCCTTTGCCATGTAGGCGCGCTGGGCCTGCTTCGCGTTGCCGAGCGAATCGATCTCTTGACGTGATTCATCCCGCAGTCGCTCCATGGACTTCTGGTCTTCCTCATCGCGCAGCATGATGTCGCTGAGACAATTTGAAAGCCCTTCAATCGTGTGGCCGAGCTTGCGGCGCGTCTCGTCGTCCAGCGCGCTGGGATCATCGCGAACGCGCTCGCTCAGGGCATTGATCTTCTCCTGCCGCGCGAGCAGCCGTTCGAGAATCGTCTGGCGCTGATCGAGCAGCGTGAGCAGCTCATCGTGCTGATCGCCCTGAATCAGCTGCCGCTGACGGGCCGCCAGCTCACGCAACCGCGTCAGATCATCCTGCTGACTGTTCAAGAGCGCCACCAGTTCGGTTCGGGGCTCGTCCGCGATTCGGCTTGTCGTCTCGTTCATTCGTCCATCCTTCCGCAGTCGACCGGCATCATGCCGGTCGTCGGAGAGTCATCAGGTTCACTCGGGGCGCTGATCCCCCGCCTGCGCGGCCCGTACCGCGACCGGCGAATTCCGCAACCACTGTTCCCAGGCCGCACGGTCAAGTAACGCATCCGGCGCTTCAAACGCTTCGTTCCGCAACTGCTGCAAATGAGTCAATGCTCGTTTGTGGGCGGTCTGCGCCCGATCCCGATCGCCCATCGCCATATAAGCATTGACGATCTGGATCAGCGCGTGCATCGAGACGTGGTGATCGGGGTACCGGCGAACCGCCAGGTTGTACCAGCGGATCGCCTGATCAAACAGCCCCAGTTCGAATGCCGCCTCGGCACGCAGCACGTGGGAACTGCGAAGCAGATCTTCATCCAGCGATGACAACCGTTCGGTCGGCCGATTCTCCAGGTTCTCCCGGACCCGGCTGTAGAGCGCCATGGCTTCGCGCAGATGATCGAACCGGAGCTCCTCCAGGCGGCGCTGTTCGCCGAGC
The DNA here is from genome assembly GCA_007127615.1 of Phycisphaerales bacterium. GTDB lineage: Bacteria > Planctomycetota > Phycisphaerae > Phycisphaerales > SM1A02 > SKZB01. The sequence goes on from SKZB01000115.1 coordinate 1,924, forward strand.
GACTCCATCCGCTCGTCGCGAAGTCGGCGTTCAATGTCCCGCGCCAGTCCCCGATAGCTGTCGGCGAGCCGATACATGATCTGGTGAATTCCGGAATGATCCGGATAGCGCCGGGCCGCCTGATCAAGATGTTCGACCGCTTCCGCGTACTCCCCCGTGCGGTAGTAGAGCGTGCCGAGCTCAACGAGGGCATCGCGAAAGTCATCCGCATCCGGTTGAATGGGGGCGACTCCCGACAGAACCTGGCGCAGTTGCCGTTCCGCTTCCGGCTTGCGATCCAGCGCGAGATAACACTGCGCCAGAGGAACGTGCGCCCGGGTGGCCACCACACTTCGTGGCTGTTCGTCGATGACCAACTCGTAGTACCGGGCGGCATCCTCGTACTGTTGCAGGGCGTGATGGGCTTGCGCCAGCCGGAACGCCACCTCGCCCCGCCGGGGATCTTCGCGGGATCGACCCGAAAGATACTCATCGAGATGCCGAATGGCCTCTTCGTGAAGGCCGGCCCGGTCGAAACTCCGGCCCGCGCGCCACAACGACTCCGCCCACGTTTCATCCTCGACCGGGTCGGCCGCCACGGCACGGGCGTGGCGCACGAAAAATTCACCCGCCTCCTCGTACTTGAGGTTGGCCTGATACCGCTTCGCCGGCTCGATCGACGGCGTGCGGGGGGCCGCGCCGGCCCGATCGACGGTGGCCCCGGCCATGATGTTATCCGCCAGCTGCCGGCTCGATGACGCCAGACGGAGCAGGACATCGGCCGGGACCGCGTTCGGCGGAAAGAGCTCCTCGGCAACCTCCGCGTACGCGATGGCCAGTTCCAACTGTCCCAGGGCCAGGGCCGCATCGTGCCGGTCCACCAGACTGGCCGCGACCCGCTCCTTCGTGACGAAACGGTCGCCTCCCTGGTTTCGCAGCCGCCGTCTCAGTTCACGATAATCGTGCCGACTGTCCTCGTGGTTGCCGAGTTGACTATTCACCTCAGCGCGGCCGAGCAGTCCGGGCAGAAAACCGGACGTGTCCACAAAATCACGCACCACGGGATCAAAGAAGCCGTAGGCCACTTCCAGATCGCCCCGCGCGACCGCGAGTCGTCCGAGCACCACGAGCGCGTCGCCGCGCGCCGGCTCATCGCTCTCGAACATATCCATGGACCGCGTGAGATGAAACTCCGCGTCTTCGAACCGGCCGACGTCGTAGTACCCGCGTCCGAGCAGGGCGTTCAATTCGCCGAAATTGCCCCGTCGTTCGTCCGGCGCTTCGTACTCAAGCCGGCGAAGATCGACAAGCAGTTGGTCGACCGCGCGCTGCGGTTCACCGAAAGTCAGGCGAATCTCCGCCAGCCGCGCGATCGCCCAGGCCCGATCGGAAAATGTCGTGCGCTGATCGGTTCTGAACGCCGCCAGTTGTTGCTCCACGGTGCTTCGATCGAAATCCGTCTGACGGAGGCGGACTTCGATCAATCGTCGAAAAACGCGAATACGGGCGGCGCGTGCGGCAGACGCGGTTCCACTGACGTCCAGGTGATCCAGCTCATCGAGCAGTCGTTCGGCGGCCTCCAGCCGTCCGAGTCCGATTCGGGAGATCGCCCAGCGCTCGAGGCGAACGACATCCAGGGGGATGCCGAATTCACGCGCCAACGTGTACTGTTCGTCGATCCGTTCGTTGTTCTCCGTCCGGGAAACCCCCGTCGCCCGCTGGGCGAGTGAGGTCCAGTCGGCGACCGCGCGGTGAAATCGGCCCGATTCCTCGTTGGTGGCCAGTTCCAGGTTCGGCTCCAACACATCGCGCAGGCGCCGGCCGGCCTGATCGAGTTTCCCGTCGCTGATCCAGGTTTCGACCTCCGCCAGCGCCGCGCCGAAGTCATCGTCCGGGGCGCGCTGGATCGCCACAATCACGCCCACCGCGATCAGCGCCAGGCTGAGCAGGATGGTCGGCACCTGCCAGAGTTGCGAGGTGGAGGTCCAGTCCACGGGCGCACTTTCGCCGTCGGACCACTCCTCCGCATCCGCCGGTGGCGCATCTTCATTGTGCTGTGGACCGTCAGCCACGCGAGATCCTCTCAGGTCCACCCCGGACGCGGGGTGGGGACGATCACCAAATCGCAGCGAATCCATTCGCCGCCGCTCGGCTTATCGGTTGTGGCAGAATCGAAACTTCAGGATTCGAAGCGATGATCGGAACTTTTTGCGCCCGCCGACCGACCGCACGGCGCCTCGGCGTGATCGATGAACGCCTCCGGTCGAATCACCGTCGCATCCGGAGATGCATCAGGAGGCGGATGGATCATCGCGCCGATCCTCATCCCGATCTCCGGGCGATTTGTCGCCCTCCGGATGCGGATCCCGGCTGGTTCGCCGGCGCACAACCACGGTCCGTGCCAGCAGGTCGTTGAATCCCTGCATATGTGGACTGAGCAGCGCAAAAACCGCCAGCGGCGGGACGATGAGAATGATGATCCGAATCGCGTTGCGAATCAGGATCGCGCGCGGCCGCGGCGAAGTGCCGTCAACGGCCAATACGCGCAGGCCGA
>SKZB01000090.1 GCA_007127615.1 Phycisphaerales bacterium
GATGGTCGGCGACGGCATCAACGATGCCCCCGCCCTCAAGCAGGCGAACGTGGGCATCGCGATCGGCGCGGGCGCGGATGTCGCCATCGAAGCGGCGGATGTCACGCTCGTGCGGGGCGAGTTGAGCGCGGTCGTCGAGGCGGTCCATCTCTCCCGGGCCACCTTCCGCAAGATCGTCCAGAATCTCTTCTGGGCGTGGATCTACAACGTCGTTGCGATCCCGATTGCCGCGATCGGCCTCTTACACCCGATGATCGGCGTGATCGCGATGACCGCCAGCTCCCTGTCCGTGATCGGCAATTCGATCCTGCTGCGACGAGCCGCGATCGGCAACACCGAAAAATCGCGCTCGCCGGGAAAGAGGAAATGAAACCCGGCCGTCATTTGTTGCTTACAGGGCGAAACTGCCCGGAGCAGCCAGCCCCGGTAACTGGCCCCGGCGACTGGGCCGGGACAAGTCCCGAACTCGCCTTCAACCTCGTCCTCTCCAGGGAGTCCCCAATCATGAAACCGATCACTCTTATTTTCACCGCGTGCCTCTCTCTGATGGTGTTCGGAGCCGTTTTAGCAACGTCACCCGCCGATCATCATGAGGAAAACGCCGCGAGCGCCGCGAAAGATGAGCGGAAGCCGCTCACGCTGAACGTCTATGCGCTCGACACGTGCCCGATTTCCGGCCAGAAGCTCGGCTCAATGGGTGATCCGGTCGTGAAGGAGTACGACCACGACGGCGAGCAGCGCGAGGTGCGCTTCTGCTGCCCGCCCTGTATCGAGCGGTTTGAGGATGAGAAGGCCGAGCACTTCGCGGCGATCGATGAGAAACTTATCGAGCAGCAGAAGGCCCACTACCCGCTCGATGCGTGCATTGTTTCCGGCCGCAAGCTCGAAGAGTCCGACACCGTCTTCGACAAGATTCACGAGGGTCGGCTGGTCCGTTTCTGCTGCCCGGGTTGCCCGCAGCGGTTCAAGGCCGATCCCGATCGCTACATGACGCGCCTCGACGAAGCGATCATCAAGCAGCAGCGCGAGAGTTATCCGCTGGAGAGCTGTGTCGTCGCGGGCTCAGAACTCGGCTCGATGGGCGAGCCGGATGAAGTCATCGTCGGCGGCACGCTGGTCCGGTTCTGCTGCGCGGGCTGTCGCGGCGGCTTCAAGGATGACCCCGCCAAACATCTGGCCACGATCCGGGAAGCGTGGCGCGAGCAGCATGAGAGTGCACGCGGCGACGAGGATTGACTGATCCGCCAATCGAGACGTCGCGGGCCCTGGGCCCTTACCAGGGGTTCTGAACGTGGCACGCGCGGCCGGTGCGGGCGATGTAGTTCTGGTGGTAGTCTTCGGCTTTCCAGAAGGTTTTCGCTTCTTCCACCGCGGTGACGATCGTGCGGCCTTTGTACTTTTCTGACTGCTTCAGTTCCTCGATGGCCTGCTCCGCGATCTTGCGCTGCTCTTCGCTGGTGTACCAGATGCCGGAGCGGTACTGCGTGCCGCGGTCCGGCCCCTGCCGGTTGAGCTGGGTCGGGTCGATCATGCGGAAGAACACATCGACGACTTCGCGGTAGGAGATGCGGTTGGGGTCGAAGACGACCTTGACCGTCTCGGCGTGGCCGGTGTTGCCGCGGATGACCTGTTCGTAGGTGGGGTTGTCCACCTCGCCCTGCTGGTACCCACTGACCGCTTCGAGTACACCCGGGCCCCGGCCGAAGTAATGCTCGATGCCCCAGAAGCATCCCCCGGCGAAGTAGGCGGTTTCGGTTTCGACCGGGCGGCTTTCGGCCGGCATGTCCTGACCCTCCTCGTAAAAAGTCATGGCGGCGGAATTGATACAGAAACGGAGGCCGGTCGGTTCCGGACCGTCCTCGAAGACGTGGCCGAGGTGAGCGCCCGAGCGGGCGCAGACGACCTCGATCCGCTGCATACCGTAGCTGCGGTCGACGACGCCGACCACATGTTGCGGATCGTACACATTGAAATAGCTCGGCCAACCGGTGCGGGAATCGTACTTGTGTCCGCTCTCGAAGAGCGGCAGTCCGCAGAGCTTGCAGACGTACACGCCGGCTTTGTCGTTCTCCAGCAGTTCGCCCGAGCCCGGCGACTCGGTGGCGGAATCGATCAGGATGCGGCGGGACGCGGGGTCGAGCTTGCCGGCCAGCTCGTTGATCTTCTCATCGCTCAGCGGGGTGATGTCGTAGCCGGAAGGTGAGTACCGCGGGGTGCGGTCGGGCAGATCGGACTTCATGAAGTAGACCGGGCCTTCACCGCCCGTTCCGCCCCCCGCCGCCTTCGCCCCACTATCCGTTGCGGATCGGCCGGCCGTTGCGGATGGGCCGGTCAGGGCCGCCGTGAGCAGGCCGGAGAGGATCAGAAAGGCGAGGGTGTAGAGCGTGAACGTTTTCTTCATGTTCTGCCTTTTCTGCATGTTCTTCATTGGGTGAATGAACTCCTGCGGTGATTTCGCACGATCGGGGGCGGGCGATGCAGAATCGAGCCGGTGAAGTGAGGCCGATGGCGACCGGCCAGAAAACCGGCCGAATGAACCGGCCGGATAACCGGCGGGATGCAATGGCGGCATCGAGGCGACCGGGCCGGTCCGACCGCGTGATTTCTCAATCGTTCCGCTTCTCCTACAATACGCTGATCATGAACCCCAGACGACCCACCCGACAGATTACCCTCGGCGATGACCGAGTCGGCCGCGTTCGCATCGGCGGCGGACTGCCCGATACGAGCGGCCGGCCCACCGAACCCGCGCCCGTGGCGGTGCAGACCATGACCGCGGGCTACACCTACGACATTGACGCCTGCGTGACGGAGATTCACAAGATGACCGCGGCCGGGGCGGATATCGTCCGCGTCGCGGTGCCCAAGAAGCAGGACACCGAAGCGCTCAGGGAGATCATCCCCCAGGTCAAGGTGCCGATCGTCGCGGATGTGCATTTTCATTACCAGCGCGCGATTGAAGCCGTCGAAGCGGGCGTTCACAAGATTCGTTTGAATCCGGGCAACATCAACGACCGTGACCAGGTCAATGCCGTGATCGACGCCTGCAAGGAGCGCGGCATTCCGATCCGCGTCGGGGTCAACGAGGGATCCATCATCGAGCGCAGGGACAAGCAGAAGCGCATGGAAGAGCTGGGGAAGTATTTTTCCGAGCACAAGCACGGCCATTTGCTCGCGATCATGATCGCCAAGCTCGAAGAGTACATGGACATCTTTGAAGCCCGCGATTTCCACGATGTCTGCATCAGCGCCAAATCGATGGACCCGACGCTGGTCATCGATGTGTACACCGAGATCAGCAAGCGTTTCGACTATCCCCTTCACCTGGGGGTAACGCACGCCGGCCCGAAGGAAACCGGCGCGATCCGTTCGGTGGTCGCGCTGGGGACGTTGCTCGCCAACGGCATCGGTGACACGGTGCGCATCAGCTACGCGAGCGATCCGGTGTACGAGGTGGAGGATGCGCTGGAAATGCTCTACTGCCTCGGCAAGCGCGAGCGCAAAGGCGCCGAGCTCATCGCCTGCCCGACCTGCGGCCGCATTCAGGTGGACCTGTTCTCACTCGTTCAGGAAGTGCGTCACAAACTCGCATCGGACATTGATCTGCCGATCAAGGTCGCGGTGATGGGCTGCGTCGTGAACGGACCCGGCGAAGCGGAAGGCGCGGATGTGGCGATCTTTGCCGGCGACCGGCGCGGGATCATCTACGTTCAGGGCGAACGCGTCGCCAACGTTCCCGAAGAGGAGATCCTCGACCGCCTGCTCGAAGAGTGCCGCAATTTCCAGGAGCGCGTCCGCAGCGGCGAAGTCAAACTCGGCGAGAAGAAGGTCGACATCATCCCGCCCGACCCGATCGGTGAACTCGGCAGCGGTGAAGCGAGGATCGCGGCGGGACTCGTTGATCAGGTGACCGTCGGCAAGTCGTGAAGAAAGTCATGAACCTTGTTTCGTGGCGACCTTCTCAACCGCCATGTCCGCCCCCGGTGATCGGTTGTCACGCGTGCCGGTGGATCCCCCGATCGGAGCCGAGCCGCCGGCGACCGCCGACGCGTGAAGAGTACCTCTCGCCCAGCGCCGGCTCGGTCATCCGGGCGCGACGGCGATCGGCCCTTCAAGCGGCCTCGGCTGTCCGATCCCCGGGAGCGGCGGCACCGCGGCACTTCTGCGACCACCGAAGTTTGTTTTCGTGGGTTGCGGGTTTTCGACCCGGGGCTCCGCCCGACCAGTAAATCCGTATCGAGCCTGATAGGCATTGAACGCGTCACACATTTGCGGCGGAAGTCGAAGCGTCTCCCCTCGGTTCGAACGAGTGCCGTCCACCGTCTTCAATGAGCGGGCCAACCAGTCAGCGGGTCGATCAACCCCGATATGGCGACAGATTGACCCGAGCGATTCATCCGTCTTCCGGGTCAACTCATCGTAGCGGATCTCAATCAGGCGTGAACCGAGAACC
>SKZB01000488.1 GCA_007127615.1 Phycisphaerales bacterium
CTGGGCGTACTCGAGGTCACCGCGCCGATCGGCTCGCCCATGACGATGCGGCCCTCTTCTTCCTGAAGCGTGAAGACCTGCGCCCCGGCGATCGGAAGGTTCTGACCCTCGGGCTTCAACCCGATGAGCTTCTGCTTCGGCTGGCCGAGACTCTCCATCCGCGCGACGACTTCCTGGCCGAGGTAACAGCCCTTGGTGAAGCTGACCCGCTCCCGCAGCACGCCGCTCTCGTGCGGCAGGTTGGTCGCGCCGAAGTCCACGTTGAACAGCGGCGTTCCCGCTTCGATCCGCGCGATGTTGTAGGCGAACCACCCCACCGGTCGCACCCGCCGCTTGCCCCGGCCGATCGGCTGATCGCTCGCCAGCAGCGCATTCCAGATGCGCTCGACGTGGGCGCGCGGCAGTACCAGATGCACCCCCGGCGCACCGATCTCATCCGCCCGGGCGGCCACCACCGGCTGACCGGCGATGGTGATCGACTTCGCCTCTCCGGGGGCGAGTTGAAAGTCCGTCGCCCCCGCCGCGCTCGCGATCGCCAGGAGCGCCTTCGGCCCGTGCACCACGATGCGGTACGACGCATCGGTGACGTTCCGGATCGCCACGTCCTCGGCAAACAGAAAGTCGTCAAGCGTCTTCACCGTGTGGGCCGCGTGGTGAATGTCCAGATCGATCAGCAGCGCCTCCCCGGTTTCGATCAAAAGCAGATCCGCATCGATTCGTCCCTTGCGATTGAGCCAGAAGCTGCGCCGGCAGACGCCCGCATCGAGATCTTTCAGCTCGTTCGTGAGCATGCGGTTGAGAAAGTCGCGCCGCTCGCTTCCGGTCACCCGCAGCGTGGCCCGCTGCGGAAAATCCATCAGTCCGGCCGCGCGGCGGAGCGAGGCGTACTCCGATTCGACTTCGCCGAAGGTGGCGATGATCTCGCCCGAGAGATGTCCCGAATCATCCGGCGGGCCGTAGGGCAGGGTTTCGAGGTCACCCGCCCGGATCGGCGTGGCCCCCGCATCGGGGCGCTCCGCGGCGGCCTCGGCGACGGCCCGCTTGCGCTCTTCAAGGACCTCACGTTGGTAGTCGAGATGCCGCTTCCAGAGCGGCGCGTCGAACTCGACCGGGCGCTCCTCCGGCGGGGAGGACGGCGTTGGAATTGAATCACTCATCGCTCATCATGGTACGCCGGAAACATCCGGAAAATCATGGCCGTCGCATCCGGTGGTTCAATCCGCACAAGGATGCCGGCATCCGCTACACTGCCCGCCCCGCATTTTTCGGGGGTTTTTCACTGTCTCTGATCGTCCGATGACTCACGAAGGATCGAAGCCCACCCATGAACACCGCCCTGCTGAAGAGACTCTGTGAAACGCCCGGCATTCCCGGCCGGGAAGAACGAGTTCGCGCCGTCATCGAGAAGGAGATCAAGGGTCTCTTTGATGAAGTGCGCACCGATGCGATGGGCTCACTCATCTGCACCCGCAAGCCGACCGGCCGGGCGAAACGCGGCGGCGCGACCCGGGTCATGGTCGCCGCCCACATGGATGAGATCGGCTTCTACGTCCGGCACATCGATGACAATGGTTTTCTCTGGCTCAACGCGGCCGGCGGATTCGACACCCGCAATCTTTTCTCCAAGCGCGTGCTCGTCTGCGGCGCGAAGGACGATTACATCGGCGTGATGAACCCGGGCGGCAAACCCGTACACATCGCCACGCCGGAGGATCGCAAGAAAGTGCCCGAAGTCGACGAGTTCTTCGTCGACCTCGGCATGGACGCCAAGGAAGTGAAGAATCTCATTCAGATCGGCGACCCGATCGTTTTGCACGAGCCGTTCGTCGAGCAGCCGCTGAAGATCGTCTCCAAAGCGCTCGACAACCGCATCGCCTGTTACATCGCCATCGAGGCGATTCGCAAGCTCGACAAGAGCCGGGCCGCGAGTCACAAGCACAGCGCGGAAATCACGATTGTCTTCACCGTGCAGGAGGAAGTCGGACTGCGCGGCGCGATGACGGCGGCCAACGCGGTCGGCGCGGATTTCGGGATCGGGCTTGATACCACGCTGGCCTGCGATACGCCCGGCGTGCCGGAGACCCAGCGCGTGACCCGGCACGGCGAAGGGACCGGCATCATGGTGCAGGACTCGTCGATGATTGCCGATCACAAACTCGTGGAAGATCTCTGCACGATCGCCACGAAGAAAAAGATTCCCTACCAGCGCTGCATCCTTCCCCGCGGCGGCCAGGACGGCGCGGCGATCCAGCGCTCCGGCCCCGGCGCGCGGTGCGCGACGATCGTCTGCGGCACGCGCTACATCCATACCGTCACCGAGTCGATTCACCGGGATGATCTGCAGGCCTCCGTCGACCTGCTCGCGGCGTGGCTGCCGACCGTGAAGTAACGCGGACCGGGCATCCGACCGTTCCGCGATGACCGACCGCTTATCCCGCTTCGTACTGCAGCGGCTCGCCGTTCAGACCCGCCATCACGTCGCGCACGACCCAGCTCATGTTCTCCAGCGCGGTATCCGTTCGGCTGGCGAGATGCGGAAAGAGCTTCGCATTCGGACAATTCAGCAGCGGATTCTCCGGGACGATCGGTTCCGGCTCGTGGACGTCGAGAAGCGCCGTCGCATCGGGATGCCGGGTGAGAAACGAAGCGAGCGCGGCATGATCCAAGACCATCCCCCGGCTCGTGTTGATCAGGATCACATCCGGCCGCATCCGGCCGATGAGCGCGTCGCCGACGAAACCCCGGTTCGCCGCGCGGCCGTCGATGTGAACCGTGAGGATGTCCGATTCGGCGAAAAGCGTTTCCACGCTCGTAAAAATCGCGCCGAGGCGTTCCGGTTCGGGCATCGGCTTCAGGTCGTTGTAGCGCACCTTCATTCCGATCGCGCGGGCCACCTCGGCCACCCGAGAACCGATGCGCCCGCAGCCGAGTACGCCCAGCGTGCGTTCCCGCAATTCAAACCGGCCGACGTGCTCGGCGCGGAGTGATTGCCAGGTGGCGTGATCGACCGGCTCCACCAACGACGGATGCGGCCGCAGATGATCAAGGAGCAGCGTCAACACGTACTCCACGACCGCCTGGGTGTTGGCATCGGGCGTGTACACCACCGGAATCCTGCGCGATCGGCACGCCTCGAGGTCGAAGTGATCGAGCCCGACGCCGGCGCGGCCGATGATGCGCAATCGCGGCGCACGATCCAGCAATGACACATCGACCGCGGTGTATGTTCGCACGATCAGCGCATCGGCTTCCCGCAGATGATTCGCAAAATCGGCCTCCGCGCCGGGGCACCGGATGACTTCCGCCCGCGCTTCCAACCATTCGAGCGGGCGCGGGGCCAGGGGTTCCGTGATGAGAATGCGTGGGCGCTCCGATCGGGACATCGTGGCAGCGTATCGACGCGGCGCATCCACGACCAGTCCACCGCGCGTCCGGTGGACTGAACAATTCGATTGACACGGACGCGCGGGCGACTAAAGTCGGCCGGGAAGGGTTCCGTGATTCCTCATGCCCGGTCGTGCGGCATCGCCCTTCCTGAATTGCCGCGGCGTTCGGCGGCGATTTCTGTTTGCACGTCCGGTCCACCATCGCCTCGTAGCGCCTCATGGCGCCTCATGGCGGGGAGTTTTCGACGATGAACAAGGGTGAGATCATTCGCGCCGTTCAGATCGATCTCAAGGTCTCCCGCGCGGAGGCAACGCGCGCGGTCGAGTCCGTGGTGAACGCCATTCGCGAGGGAATCAAACGCGATACCAACGTCACCATCAGCGGCTTCGGCACTTTCAGTCGTCGCAAACGCTCCGCCCGCACGGTGCTCAACCCCGGAACGGGAGAACCGGTCGAGGTCAAGGAATCACTTACCGTCGGCTTCAAACCCAGTCAGTTGCTCAAGGACGAGCTCTGATTCATCCGTGTCTGCGGCGCATCTGATTTATCACATTCCCGATGAACCGCCGTCCTTCGATGCGGACGATTCGTACGTGCCGGCATCGCTGGAACGCGAGGGGTTCATTCACGCCACGCGCGATCGGGACGAACTGCTCAACGTCGCCGCGAGGTTTTACGGCGATCGTACACGCTGCACCGTGTGGCTGATTGACCGCGACCGGGTTGACGTGCCGATTCGTGATGAACCCGGCGCGGACCGGCCGGAAATTTTTTTTCCTCACGTATTCGGCCCGTTACCCCGCGCTTCCATCATCGCGCACGCGACGATCGCGCGTGATTACACCGGCGCCTGGCGATGGATGATTCCGCCACGATATGCGAAGTAACCGATGCGCCGACGCGTCGACGACCCACGGGCGCTAGGTTCCGAGTATGACCGCATCCACCACCTCATGCCTCGCGCCGTCCGGGTGAAGCGTGCTCTTTATCAGATGAATCGTGTCCACCCCGAACGATTCATCCTCCAGCGGTTCGGGCACCGTTCCCTCGGAGA
>SKZB01000484.1 GCA_007127615.1 Phycisphaerales bacterium
AACGGTTGGTTGAGGCGTGCTTTGAACGCGGCGATGCCATCGTCTTTGGCCGTTTCGCCGTAGATTCTTCCGCTCGGCACCTCGGGATAGGCGGAGTAGAACCCGCGGTCATGGGCGGCCTGGACGGCGGCGTCGAGGGTCTTGCGGTGCGTTTCAAAAAGCGGATGCGTCACGGGAAACCTTCCTTCTCGAAGTGATCCTCAGGGGGCAAAATCAGAGTGCGACTCACCAATTCTACTCTACGTGCGGCTCGCTGCATCCGCGACCAGCGTCATGACATCGGCCGGCTTGCGGGCGGTCAGAATCCGTTCGACCTGATCGGCCCGGCTGAGCGACTTGGCGATCACGGAGAGGGCCTGCAGGTGCTCCTCCGGCGGGGCATCGGCGGGGCTCAGCAGTACGATCAGCAACTGGGCCGGCTCCTGGATGCCCGGCACGCGCACCCCGGTCACGCTCCGGCCGAGGAAGACCTGCGGCTCCTTCACGTACGGCACGTGCCGGTGGAGCAGCACCATGCCCGGCGCAAGTTCCATGGCGAACTGCTCGACGTTTCGCATCAACGCCTGGCGAAGAGATTCCCGTACCCCCGCCTCGCCCTTGTAGGCCAGGTGCAGAATCTCGCGCACGACGTCGTCAAGATGATCGCAATCAATGTCGAGCACAATGCGGTTTTCGTCAAAGTAAAGATGCGACTGGCTCGGTGTTCGGGCTTCCTTCGTGCGCAATATCTCGGACGGATAGACCATGACCACGTGATTGCGATCGAACCGGGCGGAGAAGCGCTGGGGCAGGCGCGCGTTTTCCGCGGTCCAGGATATGCGCCCGGACCGGCTGGACATGAGCACGATCATGTCATCGCCCTCGACTTGATCATCGAGCGTGCCGGTGAGCTGACTCCACGTCGCCAGCGAAACCGATTCGACCGTGACCCTCGGCTTGATCGCTTCGATCGCCTCCTGAACCCGCTCCGCCGCCACCTGGGGCGTGACCAGCACGATCCGCGTGCCGAGCTGTTTCGCCAGCCGCTTGATCTGTTTGACCCCATCGGCGAAGCCGGGTTCCCGTTCGGCAAACCGGGGCACCACGAGCACGATCCGGCGCGTCGTGGCGATCGGCGATTCGACGAGCCGGCAGATCAACACCAGTTGCTGGCTGTTCTGAATGAGTTGATCAAGAATGCTGCCGAGAAAACGCTGGCGCGTGGTGACGACGCCATTCCAACCGATGACGAGCGTGGAGATGCGACGTTCGCGCACCGCGCGGTGAATACCGTTGGCGATGTTCAAATCGACGCGCGTGACCGGCAGGACCGGCACCCCCGCCGCGGTGGCGTGCAGCACGGCGTGGCTGAGGATCTTCTCGCCGCTGGTCACCTGCGTCTGCACGTCCGGCCCGTCGCGGGCCACGGTCAGCGGATAGATCGGCTCGTTCGAATCGGCGGAGCGAATCATCAGCGCGATATCCATCAACCCCGGCGCATTGGCGGGATTCGCCAGCGGCACCATGATCCGCTGGGTGGTGTCGATCTCGACTTCTTCCTGCTCGCTCTCCAGGGCAATCCTGCGCCCGAAACGCTCCACCACCACCGGCCCGATGACGCACGTGATCAGGATCAGCAGAACGACCGCATTCACGGCGACTTCATCGAAGAGCTGAAGCTGGTCGAACCCGATGAGCGTGACGGCGAGCGTGGCGGCGGCCTGCGGCACGGTCAGGCCGTACATCGTCCACCCTTCCGCGGACCGGTATCCGAACGCCCACTGCGCGAGTTTCGCCGCCAGCATCTTGCCGACGAGCACCAGGGCCGTAAACGTCAGCGCGAGGCCCCAGAGCTCCAGACTGCCGAAGAGCACCCGGAAGTCGACGAGCATGCCGACGGAGAGCAGAAAGAAGGGAATGAAGAGCGCATCACCGACGAACTGCACGCGGCTCATCAGGGGCGAATGATCCGGCACGAGCCGGTTGAGCGTCAGCCCCGCCAGGAAGGCCCCGATGATCGGCGCGAGCCCGACCAGTTCGCTCAACACCGCCGAGGCGAAGAGCATGACGAGCAGGAAGACGAAATCCGCATCACCGGAGTTCTGAACGTTTCGAAAGAACCACCGGCCGACGATCGGAAGACCGACGATGATCACGGTGGCGTAGAGCAGCAGCATGACGATGAACTGCACCCAGAAGCCCACGCTGATATCGCCGAGCGTGATCGCGACGACGGCGGCGAGCACTCCGAGCGCGAGCGTGTCCGCTACGATCGTGCCGCCCATCGTCGTCGTGACGGCGCGGTTGCGGGTAATGCCGAGCCGCTTGGCGATCGGGTAGGCCAGCAGCGTATGCGAGCCCACGATCGAACCGATCAGCAGCGCCGTGAGCAACCCGACGTCCAGAATGTAAATGCCGATCGCGATCGCGAACATCTGCGGAATCAGAAAGCTGAGCAGGCCGAAACTGAAGCTCTTCACGCGGTTGCGCAGAAACTGGTTCAGATCCATCGAGAGCCCGGCCGTGAACATGAGGTAAAGGAGGCCGACCGTGCCGAGCAGTTCGATGGTATTGTCGCGGTCGAGCAGGCCGAGCGCGCTCGGGCCGATGATCGCCCCGGCCAGGATGATGCCGATCAACCCCGGAATCTTCATCCGCCGGACGAAGAGCGGCGCAATGAGAATGATCGCCATCACGATGGCGAAGACCACCACCGGATTGGTGAAGGGCAGAGTCTCGTCGACTGCTTCGAGCATCCAGTTCATGGGCGTGGAGGGGGTACGTCGAGCGAATCACCCGCAGGGGGAGAATCGGCATTGTCGGGGCAAGTCGCGCGGTCCGTCAATGACGCGACGGGTTTTTCTGCGCGCGGCGATAGCACGCTTCGGGTGAAGGGCGCTTGTCCCCCTCGGCCTCGAGCACATAAAGCTGCTCATCACCTTCCTCATCGCGCACGATCAACGGGATCTGCGCCGCGGGGTCGCACGCCCGAATGACCGCGCCGAAATCATCCCCTTCGGGGATCGTCGCCGCCGGTACGTGCGAGACCGGAAGTGCGCCGGAGTCGTCGGTTGCCGCCTGACGCAGATCAGCGCGGTGAATCAGAAGCACGCCGGGACCGCGCCGGAGCGTCGCGCCCCACGCCTCCACGGCAAGGAATTCCCACAAAGCCATCGCCGCGCGAAGGTCGGTACGTTGTTCCGGCGTCAGTTCACTCATGGGCCTTCAACTCCTCCGGCCGTTGTCACATCGCCCCATCCCTGCCAAGATGATCGCAGGATGACGGCATTTCTCTCCATTCTGGTCGCCTCGGCAGGGATGCTGGCCATCGGCATGCTCGTCTGGCGCCTGTTGCAGGCGCAGGAAGCGCGGGAAAAACAGCGCGAAGCCGAGCGACGTGAAGATGGTCAGTAAACCTCGAGCATACAGCGCGCGGTCGGCCGGACGTACCGCTTGACCTGAGCGGCGTCCCAGGCGCCGGGGTCCACCTCGGCCAGTTCGGGCTTGACCTCAAGGTAGCCCCCGCCCAGTCCGTGCTTCGCGAGCATCGTGAACACCCCGACCTGCATGCCCGCGAGGCCGCAGATGTAAATCAGCGTGCGCGGGTTCTTCAGCTTCGGTCCGAGTTCTTCGAGCATTTCTTCGAGCAAGCGATCGACGTACAGGCCGCGGGACCCGTCCGGCCGCACCTCACGGCTGATCGCGGTGTGGTAACTGAAATTGTCGAACTCGGCGTCGTAGCGCCGGAACAGCTCGTCGTAAAGCAGATCGGTGGTGTACGGTGCGCCCATGAACAGATCGATCCGGCTGGAACAGGGACCGTTGGGCCCTTCGAGCAACTCCATCGCCATGCCGCGGAACGGCGCGATACCGGTTCCGGTGGCGATGAAGACGTAATCGTGATCCTCGGGATGGACCGGCAGGAGAAACCGCTTGCCGTTGGGCCCGGAGACGAGCACCTCGTCGCCGACGTTGAGATCGCAGAGGTAGTTGCTGCACACGCCGAGATAGAGCGCGTGGCGGTCGGGTTCATCCCTGGTCACCAGTTCCTCCACGACGCGCTTGGGCGTGGTGGAAATCACGTTGCCCTCGCCGTCCTCGCCGTAGCTGGGGGAGGCGACCGAATAGAGCCGAACCTTGTGCGGCTTGCCTTTGGCGTCTTCGCCGGGCGGGATGATGCCGAAGGATTGACCGGCGTAGAAGTTTCCCGCCAGCGGGGTGCCGGAGACGTCAATCGCCACGTGCCGGATGAAGCTGGCGGATTTGCCCTTCATACAGAGTTCATTGCCGACCACCCGACCGGTGACGGGACGGGTCGGCGGGACGAGATTCATCTGAACATCGGGGAGTACGGGCGCGGGGGTGGTCGTGGATGACATATCCGTACTTTAGCTTGCGGCCAAACGGCTTCAAGCGACCCGCCCGTGGGGCGAAACGGGCGGGTCGCAGCC
>SKZB01000414.1 GCA_007127615.1 Phycisphaerales bacterium
CCTCCCGCCACGAACGTCGCCCCACCACATGCTTCGCCCATTTCCGGGGGCGGGACGAAGCATGGCACCCTCCAGACATTTTCCGTCCCTCCCTCGCTTCGTCGCCCCACCGCATGCTTCGCCCTTCGGGACGAAGCATGGCACCCTTCAGAAATTTTCCGTCCCTCGTCCCTCCGTCGCTTCGTCGCTTCGTCGCTCATTGCCTCCGTGCCTCCGTGCCTTTTCTGAATCCGCGCGGATCACTTGCGCAGATTCGAAGCGCCACGATTTATTGATCGTCCCGCTGCTCGATCACGTTGCGGCGCGAAGCGTCGTAGATATCCAGCTTGCCCGGCTCTTCCTTCGCGCACGCCTTGTGCGATCCGTCGCAGAACGGCATGTTCTGGCTCAACCCGCATCCGCAGACGAACACCGGTTTCTCCTGCGGATCAATGCGGAAGGGACCATCTCGTTCGAGCCGGACGTAGCGGGCCATGAAGGAATACCTCGGCGACAACGAAACTCATCGGGGAACGGGCGACTTGCAGATCGGCGCGGCCGACATCAGTTCAGATCAAGATCCGGTGGAAGCTGTTCATCGAGCAGGCGTTCAAAATCCGTCTGCGGCAGATCCGCCGGCGGCTCCGGCGGCGCTTCGAGCTTTGTCACTTCGTAGTCATGATCGCGTTGCCGGAGCACACTGACCGTTTCGATCGCATCGTTGACTTCCAGGGTGCGAACGACGTCGAGGCCCTGGAGGACGCGGCCGAACACCGTGTGCCGTCCGTCCAGATGGGGCGTCGGCTCGTGGGTGAAGTAGAACTGTGATCCGCCGGTGTCGGGCTGGCCGGTGTTGGCCATCGCGAGGACGCCGGCAAAGTGACGGCGATACGTCCCTTCGGTGTGCTCATCCGGGATGCGGTAACCGGGGCCGCCCTGTCCGGGTTCGCCTTCGGCATCGGGGCGCGTGTTCGGATCGCCCCCCTGGACGATGAAGTTCCGCTCCACGCGGTGAAACTGCGTGCTGTCGTAGAAGCCGTCTTCGGCGAGCGTGATGAAGTTCGCCACCGTGTTCGGCGCCTGATCTTCAAAGAGCTCAACGACGATGCGGCCGCGGCTGGTGATGATCTCCGCGCGGGGCAGGTAGGACGCTTCATCCGTCTCGCGTAGCGCGACTTCTTCCTCCCAGTGAGAAATCGCGCGGGTGGCGTCTTCCAGCGTTCGCTCGACATCGATTCGCAGCCGGTCGCGGTCGCGCAATGCGGCATCGGGAATCTGCTGCAGCGTGCTGACCGCCTCCTCGAATCGATTCTCCGCGTACAGGCACTGGGCCTTGATGAGAAACGCTTCGGGCGTCACGCCGGGATCGAAGTCGAATTCCTCGATCAACTCGAGCACCCGCGGATAGAGATTGCGCTGTTTCAGTCGGCGGGCGAGGTTCAGGCGCATCCCGACGTTGCCGGGAAACTCGCGCAGGACGAAGTCGTACACCTGCTCGACGCGTTCATCGTCGCCCAGGCGAAGAAAGTAGGCCGCCCAGCCGACGGCGAGGTTCTCCCGCTCCGGTCTCAGCAGCAGCAGTCGGCCGAAGAGCGTGTCGACCCGATCGTGATCACGCAGCCAGATCGACAACTGAAGGTCCGTTGCCATGGCTCTCTCGTGTTCCGGGTGTTCGTTGACGAACTCGTGCACCCGGTCGCGAAGATCTTCGAGACTCGGGCGGTAGGCGTCGCGCATCCCGCCGAGATTCTGAATCGACCGGTAGAGCACGCGGAACTCCCGGTGCAGCGGCGCAAAGGCGTCATCATTCGCCGTGATCGACGGGGAAGAGTTTGAAGGAGCCGCCGCCCGGGCCAGGTTGGGCAGGACAGTCGCACTGCCGCACAGGATCAGCAGGCCGAGACAACGCAGTGAAGCGAGGAGGGGAGAGTGGGCGGGACGGGTGTTCATGTCGTGGCATTCCTTCACGCCGACAGCGCGTCGGGTCATGTTTCAGAATGCCATACACTAGCACGCAGGGGCGGGATCGTCTGCCCCGCTCGCGGGCGAAGCGGCGTTGCGTCACTTCTGGTCGCGGGTTTTTTCCGGGGAGCCGTTGAGCCCGAACCGGATCGCCGGCCGGGCCTCGTGCAGGCATCGGCCGTGATGAACCTGCCCGACATAGATCCGGTGGTCACAGTCCAACTCGACGTTCCGCGCAAGCTCGCACTCCACGTAGGACATCGCCCGTTCGATGACCGGCGATCCACCCGGTGCGGCGTGGGTGGGCAGGCAGACGAAGGGATCATCCGTCCGGTCCGGCGGGGTGGCGAACTTCCTCTGGAGGAAGCGATCCTTTTCGTCAATCTGGCAGAGCGCGAACGTGCGGCTGTCCCGGATGATCGGCTCGATGGGCATACCCTTGCGCAAGGCGATCATCAGCAGCGGAGGCGTAATGCAGCAGCGCTGGACCCAGCGAACGAGGACGCCGCTCGAGAGCCCGTCACAGGCCGCGGTCATGATGTACATGCCCGTGGGGATCTGATCGAGGGCCGCTGAAATGGAAACCGCAGCATCCTGCGCCATGGGCCAGCTCCGGGGCGTGCAATCGAAAGGCATCCGGTGGATGCCCCGTGGATAAACCATCAATCGGCGGATGGCGTGCCGTTGTGCAGGCAAACCGGCTCACCCGTCGCGACTCCTCCGAGAAAAATTTTCACCACGGGCCCGGAAAGTCAAAATGCTTTCACCACATTGGTTTACGAAAGATCGATTTTCGACATATCGGAACCTGTTTGGGAGCGTAGGGGGACAAAGTGGAGCAATTGAATTGCAAAGTGGGAAGAAGTGGGTAGATTGTCCTTAGCTTCAGGTCGAGGAACCAATGCGTGTTATTCACCGGCGAGTACGAGCACACGATCGATGCCAAGCTTCGGCTGGCGATGCCGTCGGAGATTCGTTCGCGGATCGATCCGGAACGCCAGGGAGCGGCGTTCTACCTCGCCCCCGGACCGAACGGGGCGATCTGGATCTGGCCGGAACGGACCTTCGAGCAGATGGCCGGCGCCATGGCGCAGTCGCTCTTGCCGGACGAGGATCTGCTCGACTTCGAGGAGTACCTCTTTCCCAACTCGCATCGGGTCGAGCTGGACAAAGCCGGACGGATTCGCCTGCCCGAGCGCATGCTCAAGGAAGCGGCGATCGAATCCTCGGTCGTCATTCTCGGGGTGAAGGATCACCTCGAACTGCGCGACCCGGCACGCTGGACCGAGCAGCGGCGCGAAAAACTTGCCCGACAGCACGAGATCATGCTCCGGGCGCGTCAGGCGCTGAGTCATGCTTCCCGGACGGATGGAGCCGCCGGGAGAACCGATCAGAGGGACAAGGAACCGTCATGATGGAAATCCGCGGCCGAGACGGCGCAGCGGCGCAAGGACAACGTGTGGTTCAGGGATGATCGCCCCGGCGATCGGGCTTGTCGGGCAAGGATGCCCGGAGGCACGTGTGAAACGAGGAGCGTGGGGTCAGGGACGACCGCTCACTTCTCCTTCACGCCCCGCGAAGTGTTGCTTCGCAACGTGTCGAACCCGCCACAGAAACGATTGGTGAGGCCAGGGACGGCCTCACACCACGACCTGCCCAGGCGCACGGAATCGCTCACCGCGGCAGTCGAACCCCAAGGGTCTCAGGTCGACGGACCTTTGGCCACTGCTCCCTGTCCTCGGTTGCCAACGCGACCGAAGACAGTTCATCCGCCGGATCTTCAGGCCGGTTCGACGCCGGCTCCAGGACCTCTTCCCTGCTCGTGGCGCGCCCACCACGCCCGCGAGCTTTTTTTTCGCGCGCACGTTCCCGGCCCACGATCTTGCGACGCACGTTCGGGCGCACGAGATGACGCCCACGCTCAATGAGCGTGGGCGGGTGGCGTCCCTCTTGGTTTCAGCAACAAACCGGTGGCTCGCGGGCGTCAGGTGGTCGATTCACCACCGGCCGCAGGGCGAATCTTGCCGGCAATAGCGGGCTTATCCGCCGCAATCTGATCGGCGACTTCGCGGCGATGCACATCGACCTCGCGTGGAAAGGCGAAGGCCAGGCGAACCCGGTCGCCTTTGATTGATGCGACTCGAATGATGCCGTGCGGATTGGCCGGATCGCCAATGACGACCTCTTCCCCCTCACGTCGTGTGATGACAAGCATTTCAGGACCTCCTGCCTCTCGATTCAAGCGCCTGCTTGCGCGCCGCCCACCAGCGGGTTAGGGTACACAATCCGCGTGATTCCGGCCAAACGAAAAATCGCGAATTCACAGATTTGTTTTTTCGCGGCCGCGGTGCCGGCCGGTGCAGACGACCACGGCTTCTGATCCAATCGATTGCCCGCCCACCCAACCCCCACCCAACCCAATTGGTTACGAGCCGAAGTATCCACCGGTTCCCCATCCCGCCCAACCGGCTCAAGATCGTCCTTGCCC
>SKZB01000193.1 GCA_007127615.1 Phycisphaerales bacterium
ATTCTCGCCGGACTGCTCGGTCATATCAGTGCCTCAAGGTAGGGCCGGATCGTCCTCGTCACTCGATTGATCTTTGCCATCTCGTAGATGTCGCCAGGAGTCGCTTTGCGTTGGCGCAGACAGTCGCGAAGCGCCTCGATTGCAACATCCTGTCCGACGTGGTCACGATACTTGAAGCAGTCGGCCACCGTCTTCGCCGGCGTTGTGATCGGAACCTCGATTCCCTCAATCTTGTGCTTGTCTATTCCCACCGTCAGAGAATCGCCAGATGCGTAGACGATGTGGATCGGGGGCTGGTCGATCTTCGGCCGTCGCCCGGAGCGATCAATCATGATCCAGACGGCGTGTGGGATCTGTGTCGTGAGTTCGTGATAGTCCAGTGCAGAGATCAGACAAACGATGGCGTTGCGCGAGCGGGCGCAAACGGTTGCCAGATCAGTGTGCCGAGTCGGTTCGTAGTCGGGCAGGGAGTAGACTCCCCTGGACCGGCGAACCAGCTCGCCCCGGTCATGCAGCCGTTTGAGCACCTGCCGCGGAATCCGGAGCTCGTCGAGATCACGCGGCCGCACAGTGCCGTAACTGCGGACGTACTCGAGGAGCCGGTTTGCGTGGGTCTTTGGTGGCATGCAGTGTTACAATTCGTCTGTCCTAACACTGTATCGACCGACGTTTCGTCACACTGTAGCCCCACCGGCGGGACTCAGCAAGCGTCCATGCCCATCGGATCAGGGCCGACGCGGCATCGTCGCTGGCGAGGGCTCGAGAACCTACACCGTGACGGGAGAAGCCGTTAGCCGAGGCCTCACATTACTCGTTGGCACATCCTCAGGCGGCCTCATTGGCCTTGCCGGAGCAGCGGTTTACGAATCTGGTGTGTATACTGTCAATGCTCTCCCATCCGCCAAGTTTGATAACGGGTCGGATCGGGGAGTTCAAGGCCTCCGTCCAAGCAGACGGGGGCCGTGTCGTTGACAGAGCGGGCGGCGCCGAAACGCTCCGCTTCGCCCCCGTGACGACCGGTTGGCGCCCTCGGCTTTGGATCGAGAGTGTTGGCCGTCGATCGAAACGCCCCCCTCTCGGCACGAACCACCCAGACTCTCACGCTCTTGGTTCTCGGTTTACACGTTTTCAGAATCGGGGCCGGATCGGAACGGGCTTCGAAACTGCTGGACCGCGCCATGCGATTGAACGAGTTCCAAGTCGACCCCAACCGCCTCGCAGACATTTGCGCAAAGCATCATGTCGCGCGACTTGAGCTCTTCGGTAGTTTCGTCCTCGGCGATGCATCGCGCGGCAGCGATCTCGATATCCTTGTCACCTTCGAGCCCGGCGCGAAGGTCGGACTTGGCATCGTTGCCCTTCAGCAGGAACTGGAAGTCCTTTTCGGTCGCCCCGTGGACCTGCTGACGCGCGACTCCGTTGAACGATCAGCGAACAAGTACTTCCGTCGCTTTGCGCTTGAGCGGACCAAACCTCTGTATGAGTGCGCATGATCCCCGCGAACGCGACCTGGTGAAATGCGAAGACATGCGCATTCACGCCGAGCGCGCGTGCGAGTATCTGGGCGAACGCACACTTGAAGAGTTTCTCGATGTCACCTGATTGAAAGGCGGCGGTGATCCGCTGCGTTGAAGTGATAGGAGACACCGCGCGTATGGTCAGTGACGCCACGCGTCACCGAGCGCCGGACATCCCCTGGCCGTTGATCGTCGGCATGCGTCATGTCCTCGCGCGCGACGACGGCACCGTCGTTCTCGACGAGGTGTACGAAGTTGTGAAATCGCACCTTCCGGACCTGCTCGCACAACTCGCGCCACTGATCGATTCCCTGGAGAGGGATGTCGGCTGGAGGTCCGATCAAGGGCCATAGGGCAACGGGAGTTGAGAGCCTGCGTCACAGATGCAACAATACTGATCGTCAGACTTGCCGTAGGAGAACGCCATGCGCTTGACCGGACACCTCGCACCCCGTGAGGAAGCACAGGAACTGATGTGGGAGGCGATGGACCTCATCCACAGGGATGAGGCGCAAGCGGCCCGCTTCTGTCGCAAAGCGATCGAACATTATCCGGATTGCACCGACGCGTTGACGATGTTGGCGGAGATTGAAACCGAATACGTGCGTGACTACGTGGTCCGGATGCGGGAAGCCGTCAAAGCCGGGCGGCGCGACCTGGGACCGAAGTTCTTCGAGAAAAACAGGGGTCACTTCTGGGGACTCATCGAGACGCGACCGTTCATGCGCGCGATGGAGATGCTCTCTCAGGGTTTGATTGAGTGGGGAACGCCGCAAGCCCTCGATGAGGCGATTACGATTCAGGAAGAGATGCTGCAGCTGAACCCGGACGACAATCAGGGCGTTCGGGACTGGCTGGCCGGCTGCTATCTTGCCCGCAAGCGGTATGACGATACGTCGGCGTTATTCACCCGGTATCCGGATGACTGGCTGGCCGCGCCGGCATGGGCAAGGGTGCTTCTGGCTTGTGTGGTCGGTGAAGAGGAACGGGCGCAGGACCTGCTTGCCGAAGCCCGCGAGCGCAATCCGCACGTCGAGAAGTATTTGACGGGTCGCAAGCGCCTGCCGAAGACTCGCGCCGGAATCTACTCACCGGGCGATGAATCGGAGGCCGAGTATTGTGCCGGGATCCTTCTCGAGGCGTGGAAAAAGCATCCCAAGGCCCGCAAGTGGCTGAAAAAGGTCACTCAATCGGGCGGCCGAGTTGCTGATCGCGACAATCGTGATGCGCCGAAGGCACCATCCAGCGATGACGGGGGTGTCGATGCCGAGGCGGATCGTCAACCGGACCGCGACCTGCCCGCGCTGATGCGAGGCGTGCCGAAAGCGCGAACCGAGCTTCTTGCTGATCTCATCGGTCTGGTGGATGCATTCTGTAGTCGCCATCTCAACGGTGAATACCGGGAGCTGTGCCGGCAACTGGCGTCCTCAATCTGCCGCAAGACCGTGCCGGTTCATCGGGGCAAGCGGGAGGGTTGGGCGGCGGGCGTCGTGTACGTGATTGGCCGGGTCAACTTTCTGAGCGATCCGGCGCAGACTCCCTACATGAAGTCAGAAGACGTTGCCCGGGGTTTCCGCGTTTCCATGTCCACGATGCATGCCAAAGCCAGAAAGATCGAGGATGCGCTGAAGATCATGCCGCTTGATCCCGAGTGGACCCTCCCGAGCATGATCGACACGAATCCGCTGGTGTGGATGCTGGAGATGGACGGTTTCATCATGGATGTCCGTCAGGCCTCGCGCGAGGTCCAGGCCGCGGCCTACGAGGAAGGCCTGATCCCCTATATTCCTGCCGACAGACCTGCCGACAGGGAGGGGTAGCCGAGGCCGGCTTTGCGAACTAGATCAGTTCGAAGAAGCTCTCCTGTCCAAGGTGCCGGACATATTTCTTCACGCCCTCTGCAAGCGTCGTGAAGTCAAGCGTGTGCCAACCGCCGTGGCCGCTGTAGGTCATCCTCTCCACTTCGAACTCGCGCTTCTTCGGGTCGACCAGTCGGAAGCGCATGACCGGTTCATACCGCATCGTCGCTTCGAGACTCCTGCGCAACGCTGACTGACGATCGCGCAGGTAGTCATTGACCGCGTCATCGCCGACCTGTTGCCGTGCCATCGCCTCGAGTTGAGCGCCAATATCGCCCGGCAGGTTCCTGAGTGGATTGAAATCTGATGCGACGTTCAGGAGGTCCGTATCGGGCTCGAAGATGGTCAGATCGTTGCCCTTGACTTCGATCCGGTAGGCATCCAGATTGTGCTGCGCGAGAGCGGACAGAACGATCGCCTCTTCTTCAGCCGTAATCCTGCGGGGACGGATTTTGCGCACCGAGACATGGCCGTTGAGGTTCTCGGCGACCTCATAACCGGAGGGCAACTCCGCCCGAGCCCCTTCCTTGTCACGCTTCATGGTGTACTTCAGCGATCCTCCGCGACCGGCTTGACCGTGCAGATAGTACTTCACGCCTTTTCGGTTGGTGTAGTGGAACATGGCTGAACAGAAGATAGCACGATGAAGCGGGATTGTGGGGGTGGTGGGTCTCTTCGGGGAGGGGCAGGGGGGCGGTGACGGAGTAACGGGGTGACGGAGTAACGAAGGGCGAACAACTGCTCGTCGTCCCCGCGGAGACGGGGACCCGGAGGGCGCGCGGGACGGTCCCGGCGCGGAACTGGATTCCCGCCCCACGCCTTCGCGGGGGTAAGCCTTCCAGCGGAATGACGAGCAGGATCGATCTCCGCCCACGCGCGCACCGATATCCGAGCGATATCCGACCGATATCATGGTGGCATGTCGAAGCGAAACACTCCGGCGCGTACTCCGTGCGCAGCTTGAGGGACGCTGCGATCGTCGGATGCAACGCAGGCACGTCAGTGTGGTGTCCCGCCGGGGATATCCAGTCGGTGGGTTGAGGCAATTTGC
>SKZB01000155.1 GCA_007127615.1 Phycisphaerales bacterium
CGGAATGAAGATCAGGTCGGTGGTGCCATCGTCGCCTCCTCGTGACTGGCGCGAAAGAAACGATGCTTCTCTCCCGGAGTGGATGCATCATGATCCGAGATACGTCCGAGATTCGTCCGAAATACGAATGAACAGCTCAGGAGCATGAGTGATGAGCATGTTGAAAGTCAAAGGCATGATTCGGCAGTGTGGTGAGTCGGCGTTGTCGGCGGTGGTTCTGATCGCCTGCTTCTCAGGGTTGTGGGTCGGTCCCGCGGGCGCGGCACCGTCCGCCTCGTCGGAGCGCACCTACGAGTTCACGGAGATCAGCTTCCGCTACGTCCATGAGCTCGGCGCGCTGCCCTCGAGTGAAGATCTGCGCGAAAACGTTCGCGTTGAACTGGCGCAGGTCGACGGTGTGTACACCGCGCCGACGGATGATCATCCGGGACAGGCCATGCGTCTCAATGAACTCGTGACGGACGAGTCAGCCGTGATCTCCGCCTCGGGGCTTCGGCGCATCGCGCGTGAGGTCGCCGATTACTTTTCCGCTCCCCCGCGCGGGCTGAACGTCTTCGTGGCGACCGATCCGAACTTTGTCGATCCGCTGACCGGCCGGGACCGACGGCCGCGAGATGAAACGCGGCTCCGGATGAAGATCGAGTACACCGGCCCGACGCATGAGATTTCGGATTTTCGGCTCGAGTACGCCTTCCCCGAAGTGCAGGGCCAGCCCGATCTGAGTGAAATCAAACGGGCCGTCACCGTCGACCTGATCGAAACCGAATCGTTCGGCTATGTCGTCTGGAGACCCGGACGAGAACCCGTGCGCCTGTCGCTCTCGGACATCGCCGACCGGGGCCCGCTGCGCCTCTCCGCCGCCGCGGTGCAGGAGGTTCTCCAGCAGACGCGCGACTATCTGATCGATCGCGGGTACATCGGCATCTTCGTCACCCCCGACCAGCAGGCCCTTGAAGATGCGCTGCGCGGGCCGGCCGCGGTCGACCTCATCATCGTGACCGGTGTGGTGACCGAGATGCGCACCCTCGCCTCCGGCGACCGCCTTCCCGACGGCCCGGAACGGATCAACCATCCGAAGCACGACCGTATCCGCGAGCGATCCCCGATCCAGCCCATGGCCGAAGGGCAGGATCTGCTCCGGCGACAGACGCTCGACGACTACGTTTACCGGCTCTCCCGGCATCCGGGACGTCGCGTGGATGTCGGCATCGCCCCCGCGGAACGTGAACTGACCTACTCGCTCGACTACATCGTCACCGAGGCGCGGCCGCTGTTGCTCTACGCGCAGGTCGCCAATACCGGAACGCCGCAGACCAACCGCTGGCAGCAGCGTTTCGGCTTGTTCCACACGCAACTGACCAACAACGACGACATTCTCACCGTCGACTACCTGACCGCCGGCTTCGAAGACGTCCACACGATCACCGCTTCGTACGAGGCCCCGCTTTTCGGCAGCGATCGGCTGCGGTGGAAGATCATGGGGAACTACGGCGAGTTCACCGCGTCCGACGTCGGTTTCCCCCAGCTTGAGTTTACCGGGCGGAACTGGGGCGTCGGTGGCGAAGTCATCTGGAACTTTTTCCAGCGCGAACAGTACTTCCTCGATCTCGTCGCCGGCCTGCGTTACAGCAACGTCAAGGTCGAAAACTTCTTCACCGGGTTTGCGTTCAACCGGGGCCAGCAGGATTTCCTGATTCCCTACGCCGGGTTGCGTTCCGAAAAAGTCACCAACGAGTCGACGTTCCGTTTCTCCGGGATCTTCGAGTGGAACATTCCCGGGGCGACCAGCGTCGATCGGGACGAAATCGAACGGCTCGGCCGGATCGATCCGGACCGGGAATGGGCGGTTTTCCGATGGGATCTGCTCCAGACGTTCTATCTGGAACCGATCGTCAATCGTGATGCGTGGGAGGATGTGAGCTCACCGGAAACTTCGACGCTGGCGCACGAGCTTGCGCTGGGGTTCCGTGGTCAATATGCGTTCAACAACCGGCTGATACCCCAGGAGGAAATGGTGGCGGGCGGCATGTACACCGTGCGCGGTTATCCGGAATCCGTGACGGCCGGTGATACCGTCCTGATCGGGACCGGCGAGTATCGGTTCCACCTGCCGCGGATTTTCGGACCCGAAATGGAGCCGGGTGAGCTGTTCGGCCAGCCCTTCCGCTGGGCGCCGCAGTACACCTACGGACAGACCGACTGGGATCTCATCCTGCGCGGCTTCGTGGATGTGGCGCGGGTTCTGAACACGGATCGGCAGGCCTTCGAGCAGAATGACACCCTCGTCGGCGCAGGTATCGGACTGGAATTCCAGTACAAGCGGAATGTGAACCTCCGTCTGGACTGGGGACATGCGTTAAAATCGGTGGACAATCGGGTTGATTCCGGCTCGAACCGCGTCCATTTCGCCGCCACCCTGGTCTTCTGATTTTTTTCCAACATTCTATTTCTCAGGAGCTTGTGTGTGGATTACCCTTTGGTAAGAGAAGACTGAGATCCAAATCCTGAAAACGGGAAAAATCGCAATGAAGAAGAAGCGCCTCAAGCGTACGTTGTCTCGTATGACCAAACTCGGTTGCGTGCCCGGTGCGGGCATGGCCGCCGCCTTGCTCTGGAGCACCGCCGTCGCCGGCCCGCAGAACGCGAGCGTGCAGCACGGGAACGTGATCATCACCCAGAACGGGAACATTTTCCAGATCACGCAGAGCACGAATTCCGCGATCGTCAATTACAGCAGTTTCAACCTCTCGTCCGGGCAGCAGGTGTTCTTCATTCAGCCGGGGTCCGATTCGGGCATTCTCAACCGAATCACCAACGGACAGCCAACCAGTATCAACGGCTCGATCGCCGCCCCGGGGCACGTCATGTTCGTGAATCCCGCCGGGATTGTGTTCGGCAACAATGCCGCCATCAACGCCAACGGCTTCCACGCCGTCGGCGGTGATATCGATAATCAGAATTTTATCGACTTCTTCGATAACGGCGCCTCTGAGTTGACCTTCACCAACCTGACCGGTTCCGTCGTGAACCACGGCCAGATTATGGCCCAGGATGTCGCCAACCTCGTCGGGCTGAACGTCGCCAATCACGGCAGCATCAATGTCGGCAGCGGCGGCGTGATCGCCATGACCGCCACCGACGGCACCGTCACGCTCCAGCCGCACAACGGCTACTACGTCACTTTTTCCAACGGCGCAGCGCCCGCGGCCAATCCGGGCAATTTCGGCGTCTCCAATACCGGGACCCTCAACGCACCCAACGGAACGATCCGCCTCGGCGCGGGTGACATTTATTCCCTCGCCGCAGTGCACCTGAAGGGGGACGGCATTGCCGCCAAGTCCTTCCAGGCCGAAGGCGACGTCCGTCTCGGCTCCGATGTCACGATCGATGCGGAAGAGTCAATTTTCTCCAGTACGATCGATTCGGGCAATTTCGTGAACCCGGCGGACCGGTTTGAACTCACGCTGACCGGTGACGCCATGTTCATGGATGACCTGGGCAGCTTAACTTCGCTGCAGGCCCTGACCGTGGGCGGCGAAACCGACCTGCTCGGCAACGTCACCACCGTCGGCACGCAGCAGTACGCCGGCGCGGTTCGGGTGAACGATGACTCCATTCTTACCGGCAGCGAAATCGCCTTTGGCTCGACCGTCAACACCGGCCCGCTCGCGGGACCGCTTCAGTTCAAGGACCTGACGATTAACGGCGATGTGACGTTCTTCGGGAACGTCGGCAACCTGCAGCGACTCGGTGCGCTGACCGTGAACGGCCAGGCGTTCCTTCTCGGCAACGAGATTTTCACCGATCAGAATCAGCTCTACAACGGCGCGGTCTGGCTGCTCGCCGATGCGAAGCTGACCACGAACGATGTCAACGGAATCGTCTCGTTCGGGGATATCCTCAACACCGGCTCTGCGGCGGGACCCGCGACATTTTACAATCTGGAAATCTTCAGCAACACCGAGTTCCACGCGAACGTCGGCATGAACAAGTCCCTCGCCTCGCTCAGCGTGGACGGCACTTCGTTGATCAACGCGGACCACATCCGGACCCGCAACCAGCAGTTCTACGCGGGTGCCGTGACGCTGGAACGCGATGCGATACTTCAGAGCCAGCTCGGCGGGTCGGTCTTCTTCTTCGATACGGTCGATGGCAATCACGCCCTGCTCGTGGACACCGCCGGTCTGACGCAGTTCTCCGGCCGGGTCGGGGATTCGGACGCCCTGGCTTCGCTCACCACCACCGGCGGCGGGATCGTGCACGTTAAAACCGATCTGATTCGCACCGTCGGCGAGCAGCGTTACGGCGATGCGGTCTGGATGCTGCAGGATGCGACCATGCTCGTGCAGGACACCAACGCGTCGGCCATCTTTGAAATGACGCTCGACTCCTTTGCCCTGCCCGGCGTGACCGACCGGTTCGCGCTGCTGATTGATGGCAATGCGGAGTTCCACGGTCAGGTTGGCGGCAACAGCTCGCTGAAGATGCTCGAAGTCTCCCGTGACGCGCTCGTCTCGACCGACCTCATTCGGACCCGCGACGGACAGCGCTACGGTTTCGACCCCGCCGGCGGCACGCTCACTCTGGCTTCCAACGCCCTATTGCACAGTGAACAGGGCGGCGATATGACCTTCAACACCATCGTCGGCCCCCATGATCTCGTCGTCGACACCGGCGGCACCACCCGTTTCGACGGAGCGGTCGGCGAAGGGGCCGGGAACGCACTCGCCTCGCTCACCGTCACCGGCGGCGGGCAGACCGAAGTCAACAATTCGTCCATCAACACGATCGGCGATCAGAACTACGACGATGCCGTCACGCTGATTTCCGCCGGTACCTTCAACGCCGGTCAGGATGTCAACTTCGCCTCCACCATCGAAGGCGGCATGCAGGATTTGACCGTCAATGCGGCGAACGTTCGATTCCTGGACAGCGTGAACAACATCATGGCGATGAACACCGATGGCAGCGGCAACGCGTTCATCGGGACCGACATCGATACCAACGGCGGCATGAACATCGGCCACGATATCGTGCTGTTGACCGACGTCACGCTGACCGATCACGGCTCCGGCGGCATCAACCTCATGCGCACGATCAACAGCGAGGCCGGCAGCGCCTTCGCGCTGAGTGTCGTCGCCCTCAACGGCAATATCGCCCTGGGCGAAAACATCGGCGAGATCGATCCGCTCGGCTCGCTGGAGCTGACCAGCGGCGGCACCATCGTCTTCAGCTCGGAACTCGTCCAGACCGTCGGTGACATTCTGCTCAACGAGTCGATCACGACCGTCGGCGTGCCCGCGGTCGCCACCATCGGCGTCAATGGTGACATCGTTTTCAACTCCCTCGCCGGCAACTTCTCGATGGGTCAGAACCAGAAGATGTCCGGCGTCGGCTCCATCGAAATCAGCGCCGACACCGCCACCCTCGGTGACATGAGTTCGCTCGGCGACATGACCGTCAATGCCAACAGCATTCTGCTGCTGACCCGTGAGCCCTCAAGCGTTCTCAATGCCGACGGCACGACCACCACGGACTTCGGGCTGGACTTCGTCTCCGGCGGCCAGTTCTTCTTCAGCGTCGTCCCCGTCCTCCTCGGTGACGGCGTGGCGGTCTTCTCCAGCCCCAATTCCGGCCTTGACGGCAACGGGACGTTGGGCAGCTTCCTGCAGCTTCGACGCGATGAAGATCTGACGACCGCCAGTCTCCGCGCCGGCAACCCGACGTTCTTCGACCTCGCCGCGTCCGGAACCGCCATCACCGATCTCGCCGAAGCGCTCGCCGAGCTCGTCGAAGAGACGGACGACGGCGATGTGAATACCGCCGTCACGCTCGGCCCGGTGGATCTGGACCGTCTGCTCGAGATCGGCGTTCAGGGGCGCGTGCTGACTCAGGCCGAACTTCAGGACTTTACGCAGGGTCGCGGCCTCTATCTCGATGCGCCCAGCACCGCGGTGCTGGCCGAAACGATCGCCGGAGCGCAGGTGAACGTCGAACGCGTCAACCGTCGCGTGATCGATCAGACCCTGGCGACCTACGAAGGCATCCGGTTTGATCCGGCGTCCGACGATCCCGCGGCGGCGGACCGCAGCGGCCGGATTCGCAGCACGCTCGGTCAGTCGTGGCAGCCCTTCGCCGCCGAGGCCGACCGGCCGACCGGCGCGCAGTTCACCCGGCACCTGATGGAGACGGGCGACGAAGACGCCCTGATTCTGCTGACCGATCTGCGTCAATTGGATCGTGAGATGGGCGCCCTGGGGTTGACCGGCGCCGAGCGACGTCGCGCGATGCAGGTTGCCGTGCGGGACTTCGTCCCCGAAGGCATGACCGCCGAAGACCTCGTTGAGGCCGTTCGCGCGTTGCCGCAATGATCGTGTCCTGAACCGTTTTCATTTGATGTTCTCCTGGCCGGCGGCGGATGCGAATCCGCCGCCGGTCTTTTCTGCCGTTGCGGCGGCGCGGTTCCGTTATGATCCGCAGCCCATGTCCCCGTCCAGATCATCTTCCGAATCGGCCGAATCCAGTGGTGCCGGGGGTGCCGGATCGCACTGGTTCGGCGTGCTCACCGTCGTCATCACCCTCGTCGGCTGGTCGAGCATTCCGCTGTTTCTCAAACACTTCTCGCACCTGATCGACGCGTGGACGAGCAACGGCTGGCGATACGGTTTCAGCGCGCTGATCTGGGCGCCGCTGCTCGTTGTGGTCGCGCAGCGCCGCCGCCTGCCCGCCGGGCTGTGGCGCGCGGCGATCGTGCCGTCGATCGTCAATTCGATGGGGCAGGTCTGTTTCACCTGGGCGCACTACAAGATCGACCCCGGACTGCTGACGTTCGGGCTGCGCAGTCAGATTCTTTTCGCCGCGCTCGGTGCGTTCCTCCTGTTCCCGTCCGAGCGACCGGTGATTCGAGCGCCGGGTTACCTTCTCGGCATGCTCGTGGTGCTCATCGGAACGAGCGGGGCGGTTCTGTTCGGCGATGATCGGATCGAGTTCACCCACATCGCCGGCGTCGGGCTCGCCATCGCCAGCGGGCTGCTCTTTGCCATGTACGGCCTCGCGGTGCGCCGCTACATGCACCGCTTCAATTCGGTCATCGCGTTCGCGGCGATCAGCCAGTACACCGCGTTCGCCATGGTCGTGCTGATGCTCGTTCTCGGCGAACAGGGCGGCTTGACGGTGCTGGAGATGCCCGGGAAGCAGATCATGTGGCTGCTGATCTCCGCGGTCATCGGGATCGCGCTCGGGCACGTCTTTTATTATCTCAGCATTGCCCGACTCGGCGTGGCCGTTTCTGCGGGCGTCCTGCAGCTACAACCGTTCGGCGTGGCCGTCGGTTCGTACTTTCTCTTTGCGGAGGTGCTCACCGTCGGGCAGTGGGTGAGCGGGTGCGTTGCCGTGGCCGGCGCGATCGTCATGCTCGGCATCCAACGGCTCGTGATG
Source organism: Phycisphaerales bacterium (assembly GCA_007127615.1). GTDB lineage: Bacteria > Planctomycetota > Phycisphaerae > Phycisphaerales > SM1A02 > SKZB01. The sequence continues at coordinate 7,438 of SKZB01000155.1, forward strand.
AAAAAGCGCACCGACCAGGGCCTTGCCCTTGCCGAAGGCAAGTCCGGCGTGTGAGCGATCGATCGCGCTACGGTATTGTTTCATCCGGTGCGGAGAGTATCGGTTCAAAGTCAGGGCGTTCAACCTCTGCGTTTTGCTGACGGTGTTGGCGCAGTTCTTCCAGTCGAAGCGTTGCGTACGGGACGAGCTTGGCGTCCAGCCGTTCCAGCACGAGACGCGAGGTCGCGGCGTCGCCGACGAACCCGATCCGGATGCGGATCTGCGTCATGACTTCGCTCCGGCGGACGATCCGGAAACGAACTTCCGGCCCGCCCGGCTCGCGGGCCATGAGGTACCAGCTCCGCGGCTGTTTCTGAACGGTCTCGATATCGATCTGCAGCTCTTCGCAAAGCTCGTGGATCGCCTCCCACGTTTCGTCCAACGTCGTGAGCCGCGCGGCCCGCAGTTCACCGTTGACGAACGCCGAGGTTCCGGCCCGGGCGGCGGTCATCCCCGCCGACGCCATGAGCACCGGCGCGGCGCAGCCGGCGGTGAATTGCGTGAACAACAGGAGCAACACGATCAATACGATTCGGCTCTCTTTCGACTGGCGCATGCCGAATCGTATGCCCCACCGGTGGGCAGGCAAGGTCGGTCATCTCGGATCGTCATCATCGACCCATGGCGATCGATTCGACGGTACGCGGGCACGATTCCAGAATGGACCCGGCGGCTTCGCCCCTTTCGGGATCGGCTCCACGCCCAATCGATCTCCCGGGCGGCACCGATTACGATTCGTCTCTCAATTTCCGGAGGGCTTGATTGAGTGATTCGTGCTCGTCGTCACTGACCGTGGGATAACGCAGTTTCAACTTTCGAATCGCGCTGGTGATGTATTCTGCCACGAGCGCCCGCGCGACCCATTTCTGGTCAGCCGGAATGATGTGCCACGGTGCCCAGTCGGTGCTGGTCGCACTGATCGAGTCCTCGAAAGCGCGCCGGTAGGCCTCCCAGTGCTCGCGTTCCGCCACGTCGGAAGTCGAGAACTTCCAGTGCTTCTCCGGGTCCTCGAGCCGTTTGATGAACCGCTTCTTCTGTTCATCACGCGAGATGTTCAGGTAGAACTTCAGGATCAGCGTTCCGTTCCGCGCCAGGTGATGCTCAAAGGCGTTGATATCCTCGTACCGCTGCTTCCAGAAGGTCTCGTTGATGGAGTCGGCCGGATAGACCGCCGGATCCAACAGATGCGGATGAACCCGGACGATCAGCGTTTCTTCGTAGTGCGATCGATTGAAAATGACAATTTCCCCGCGCGCGGGAACGGCGTTCATGTGTCGCCAGAGAAAGGGACGGCGCCGTTCCGCCTCGGTGGGGACCTTGAACGAGACCACCCGGCAACCCTGCGGATTGACGCCGCGCATCACGTGTTTGATCGTGCCGTCCTTGCCCGATGCGTCGATCCCCTGAAGAATGATCAGGACGCCGCGCGTGGCGCTGGCCCACAGCAGTTCCTGAGCCTCGGCGAGTTCACCGGTGTTCTTCTCCAGGATGGCCGCCGCTCTCTCACGCACGGCCCCTTTGCCGAGCTCACGCAGCTCATCGGTCTGCGCCCAACCGGGATCGAAGTCTCCAAGTCGGACCCTGGTCCCCGGCGCGATGCGAAGCTGGTTCAGAATCTCATCTCGGATCACGCTGCAGAATCCCCTTTTGAATGCGGACCACGCGGTACGATCCATTCAAGTCGCACCATTCAAGATCGTGTCGCGCGACATTGTCACCGAAAATGGTTGCTCCGGCGAATCGCCTTCAACCCCTCCACGGCTCCAGCCGAGGCAGGGTCTGCGCTGATCCGCACCGCTCTGGATTCTTCCCTACCGCCCGAGGCCAACGGAGCGTGAGACGGATCACGGCTTCAGGGACCCTCCGTCCTCGGATCATCCCCGCTCTCACCCTTCGGCCGACGGCCGTGTTAATCCGGCGGCTTCCGTCTCTCCGACGTGATCGCGCCCCGCCCATGATTCCGCGTCGTTTCGGCGATTCTGGAGAGGGTTTGCGCGCCGCAGGCCGAGGGTTCAGTACACCACCGCGTGGGCCTGTTCGATGGCGTCGATGACCTGACGCACGCTGAAGGGCTTCTTGAGCACGCCGTCGAAACCGTGCTGCTTGAGCTGCATCATCTGCCCGTCGGTGAGCTTGCCGGTCGTGGCGATCACCTTGACGATGGCGAGATCATCGTTCTGGCGAAGCGTTTTGCAGATCGCGCGGGCATCGGTTTCGGTGAGGTGAACATCGAAAAGCATCACATGCGGCCGATACCGTTCGCATTCGACCCCGGCGGCAAAGATGTTGTTGCAGGTATGGATGTCGTAGTTGGTCTGTTCCCGGAGGATATCGCGCAGGGTATTGGTCACCTCTTCATCGCCATCGACGATGAGGACGCGCGTGGTGCCGGTCATCAGTCCGTCCATGGGGATGCCGTGGCTCTTCATGAACTTCATGAGGTTCGCCACGGGAATGCGCCGGTCCTTGGAGCCCGGGATGCGATAGCCCTTGAGCTGCCCGGAATCGAACCACTTGCTGACGGTTCGCGAAGCGACATTGCAGATTTTCGCGACCTCACCGGTTGTCAGAACATCTTTCTCGTGCTGGTTCATCGGAATCCTCGCGTAAGTGCCACCGCTTCGGGACGGAGATTCTGCTCCGCCGCCCCTGCAGGATCGGATGATTGTGCGGACTGATTCAGCGCGGGACCCGAGGGGCGCGGAAAAGGGCGCAATTCCCGTTGTGATCGAAGGTTATCGCTCAGTCGCGGCGCGCTACCGGACGCTGGAGTCGGCCCGGGCGTCCGCCGCCGCCACCGCGTCGAGGAAGCGATCGACATCCGCCTCGGCGCTGTCGAAGCTGGCCATCAGGCGAACGAGGACCGTGCCGTCCGGCCGGGGCGACTCGAACGCGTAGTAGCCGTGCCCGTCGTTGCGAAGGTGCGTATCGATCCGCGCGGGCAGACGCACGAACACGGCGTTGGCTTCAACGGAGAACGCCGGGGTGAGTCCGGTGCGCTCCAGCCCGATCGCGAGCCGCTGCGCCATGGCGTTGGCGCGGCCGGCGTGGCGCAACCACGCGCCATCCGTCAGCGTTGCGGCGAAGGGGGCGCTGACGAATCGGTGCTTGCTCAAGAGGTGCCCCGTGCCTTTGCGGTGAAACGGGAAGGTTCGCACCGCGTTCTCGTAGGCCCGGCCGTCATTCTGCGGAAAGAACAACACGGCCTCTCCGAACGCCAGGCCGTTCTTGGTTCCGCCGAAACTCAGCGCATCGACGCCCGCCTCATTGACGAGTTCCCGCGGTTCGCAGCCGAGCGACGCCACGGCATTGGCGAACCGCGCGCCGTCCATATGCAGCCGAAATCCCATGGCGCGAGCCGTTTCCGCCAGCGCCCGGACATCCCCCGGGGTGTACACCGTGCCGAACTCCGTCGCGTTGGAGATGCTCACCACGCCCGGCTGGGGGTGGTGGACATCGCCCCGTGCGCCGATCGCAGCCGGAACGAGATCTTCGGGTCTCAGCTTCGACTCGTCGGTGCGGACCACGCTGACGCGGCAGTGCGTGATGCGCTCCGGCGCGGTCGATTCATCGAAGTTGTAGTGACTGTTGGCGTGACAGATCACCTGCTGCCAGGGGTCGGTCAGGGCGGCAATCGCGAGGGTGTTCGCCGCGGTTCCGGTCGCGACGAAGAAGACCGCGGTTTCGGGGCCGAAGATACGGCGGAAGGATTCGACGGCGGCGATCGTGTACTGATCGTCCCCGTAGCCGATCTGATGTCCGCCTGCGTGGGCGGCGTTGACCGCCCGGAGCGCTTCGGGGCAGAGGCCGGCGTTGTTGTCGCTGCGAAAGCTGCGCATGCTTAGAGCGTAGCGGACTGACGGGGCTGGAGACAGTCGCCCGTCCGATTCACTCACGCGGCATCGCTGCCGGTTTCTTCGCAGAAGCGGCAGTAGCGGAGCAGATCGCGCCAGGTCACGATCCCGATCGGCACATGCCGGGGATTCACCACCGGCAGGCAGGAGACTTCGTTCTCCACGACCAGTGCGGCGGCATCCTGCACGGCCATCGACCCGGTCCCCACCACGGGACGGCGACGCATGACCTGATGAACGCGCTTGTTCAGGGTGTTGAGGTCCTGCGCCCGTTCCATGCGGATGTTGCCGATAAAAGGGCTGATGTTCTTCAGGAGGTCGCGATCGGACAGCACCCCGACGAGCCGGCCGGCGCTGGTCACCAGCACGTGATGGAAGTGGTGCACATCAAAGATATCGCGCACCCGCTCGAGGGTGTCGTCCAGATCGACCGTCACCACATCACGGGTCATGATCTCTCCGAGCGTCATCGACATCACGCGTGCCTTTCTGACCATTGGGGTCATGTCACTATCGACCGAAAACACGCTCCGGTTGAGCGGACCAGAGCGCACATTTTCACCGGCGTGCCGAACCGCCGCCATTTATCGTCCGGATCGATCCAGCCCATGTTGCTTGAGATACGCCCGTTGTTCGGGGTACCACCGCCGAGCCATCAGGTCGTCGATGTTGTTGTGATTCGCCCACGGATGCATATGGACGTAGCCCGGCCGTTTTTCGCCGTCCCGGTGTTCCTCAATCATGGCGGCGAAGCGATCGACCGCGCGGTTGAGGTAATAACAATCCCGCGCGCCGCAGACCAGGCGCACGCGCTCGCTCACGATCGGGCCGTATTTTTCCCAGTTCTCGCCCACCCGGCGCGTGATATCGAACGGCTTCCAGTGTTCGACGACTTCCCGATTGATCCGGCCGGTCTTGGGATCGAACATCCGCTTCGGATAGCCCGTTTCGGGATCGCGCGGTGAGAACATGGCCATCCAGGCGTCCCACTGCTGGCCGGACCTGCCGGCGGGATGCATCGCGTATTCAACGAGAACTTCCTGCCGGACGGTCATGGCGATGACTTCCCTGCCTTCACGCGTGCGCATTCGGTACGACGGCGTCTCCTCGCCGTTCGGCATGACGTACATGCTCTCATCCTCGTACAGATTCGTCTTCTGAAACGCGGAGAAGTCAATCGGATCCGGCGCGCTTGACCAGCAGGCGCCGAAGACCTCCGGCCAGTTGAGCTGAAGCCAGAGACTGCTCCACCCGCCGGAAGAGTGGCCGGTCACCACGCGGGCCTCGGTTTCTGAAACGAGGCGAAACTCGGACTCGAGATGCGGGATGAACTCTTCGACCAGGGCCGTGCCGCGCGGGCCGTGGTTCTCCGAATCCACGAAGCCGTGGTGGCCGAGCGGTGATTCGGGATCGAGCACGATCGTGACGAACAGCGGCACGATTGCGGCGGCGGCGGGCGAGCCGTACGTCGTGGCGTACCGTTGGGCCATCTCGTGCCGTCCGCCGAAACCCGGAATCACGTACTGCGCCGGCCACAGTACATCGGCGCGATCCTCATCGTGGTAGCCGGGCGGCAGCGCGACGCCGGCGCGGTGGTACACATCACGGCCGTAGAACTCGCTCAGCATTTCACTGCGCCATTCGACCCATTTCAGATTCTCGCGTTCTGCCGGCAGGGACGGACCGCGGACAACGTTTGACAACGTCAGCTCGAACCGGTCCTCTCGTTCCGGTGAAAGCTCAACGGTCAGAACCTCGCTGGAGAGATTCCCCGGGCCGGACTCGTGTGAACGCTCGGTTTGATCGTGATCGAACACCGCCTGCACGCGCGCCCGGCCGCCCATCTCGCGCAGGGGGCGGGGAAAGACGAAGACGCTGTCGTCGATGAGAATCGAATCTCCCGGCCCGAACCGCTCGACCGCGATTGAAGCAACCGGCTGGGGCGATGAAAAGAACGGCGCGTTCATGGGCTCGCGACGATCCCACTGCCGACCGGTTTCCGTGATGAAGAACAGAATCACCCGGCCGTCCCGCGGCGCGGCTTCCAGATCCGGATCGAGCTTCACCACGTACTGATCCGCCTGAACGGAACCGGCCGAAACAGCCATCAGACCCATCAGCACGCAGGCGGCCCATCGAGACATCGGTCGAACTCCCAGGTCAGGTAAGGATTCAGGTGAAACCGGACGAGCCCATCGCTCGCGGCGGAATGACGATTGCTGCATTCTATCGGCACCGCCGGAGTGAAAGACCTTGATGGCGGGGCCGAAATTCCGCGAACCGGTCTCCGGATGAAAGGCATCTGCCCAAGGGTCCGATACAATGCCGATCCTGACCCGGCGATTCGACGTTGCCCGTCCCGGTCGATCGGCCGATAGCAGGGACCGAAGCGTTTGTCCCGGAGAACGTGTTTCCGCAAGATGAGGTTGCTTCAACGGCCCCGCCTTCTTTTTCACCAACGCAAGGTCTTCCCGCCATGATACGACTTGGAATACGACTTGGAATACAACTGGGAACACGACTGGGACGCCCGGTCCTTCTCATCCCTGCTCTGCTCCTGTTCGGTTTCACGCTCAGCGGATGTGCCACGCGATTTCTGCAGGATGAACCGCTGGTGTTCGAGCAGGTCGGACCCGTTGAGGTGGACGTTGAATCATTCGCCGGCGATGTGCGCATTCACGCATCGGAGGAGAAGTTTTCCTCCATTCGGGTCGTCGTCCGCCGCGAAGCCGTCCACGGAACGTGGCGGGAAGGGGAAGCCGCGGCTTCGCTCGAAGATATTGATTACCACGTTGACCTCGGCGTCGGTGAATTCGGTTCCAAGCTGACGGTGCGAACTTCAACGGCCCACGCCGAGCCGCACTTTCAGCGGGCGCACGTGCGCATCACGCTGCCCGCGACCGAAGGGGTCAGAATCCGAACGAAGCACGGCTACGTTGAAGCACGGGGGGTGGCCGGCCGACTTGACCTCCAGACGTCCGAGAACGACCTTCGCGTCCTGACCAACCAGCCGCTCACCCGCGACGTGACGCTCATCACCAGCGAAGGCGATATCGATTACCGCGTGCGCGGTGAATCGCGCGGCGAGTTCGACGCGGTGACCATCGATGGGCGGATCGTGCGAAGAGTCCGGTACGGCCGGTTCATCTCCGAAGCGGGCAGTTCCTACGACCGACTCCGCGGCCGGCTGAATGACGGCACGAACCGGGTGCGGATGCGAACCTCCGACGGCGACATCCGAATTGCCGTCGTGCACAACCCGGAACAGGTCGGCCGCCTGATCGTTGATTGACTGATTGATCCCCCGGCTCATGCCCCGCGAACTGCACGACCATTTTTTCCGTGAGGCGAAACGCGAGGGCTATCGGTCGCGCGCGGCGTACAAGCTGATCGAGGTTGACGATCGACGTCACCTGCTGAAACCAGGCGATGCGGTGCTCGACTGCGGAGCGGCGCCGGGAAGCTGGCTTCAGGTCGCCGCCGATCGCGTCGGACCGAAGGGGCATGTCGTCGGGATCGACCTGAAATCAATCGACCCCGCCGGTCTGCCCGGCCATGTGCACCTGGTTGAAGGCGACCTGACGACGATGGAGGCCCGTGAACTGCTCGGCGGGATCGATGCGTTCGACGTGGTTCTCTCGGACATGGCGCCCTCCACCACCGGCGACCGGACGATCGATCATCACGGCTCCGTTCGTCTCTGCCACGCGGTCATCAATCGCTGCGGCGAGGTGCTCAAACCCGGCGGGAAAATCGCGCTCAAGGTGCTCGAAGGCGAAACGTATCCGGCGCTGATTGAACGTGCCCGGAGCTTCTTCGGCAACGTCAAGGGCTTCAAACCCAAAGCATCGCGCGATCAATCCACGGAGATCTACCTTATCGCGGAAGACTTCACCGGTGAGTCCACGCGCCCCCGGAACACCGCAACGAACAAGCCCCGGCCCCGCGGCTGGGGCGCCTCGTGACCGCACGCGGGCAGGTGTCGTTGAA
>SKZB01000344.1 GCA_007127615.1 Phycisphaerales bacterium
ATCCTCCCGGAGAGGTATTGAATGGTTCAGGCACAACGTGACAAACAGATCGTCAATGCCGTCGGCTTGACGAAGGTCTTCAAGGACTTCTGGATGCGGACCAAGGCCCGCGCCGTCGATCGTGTCGACTTCGAGATTTATCCGAACGAGATCTTCGGACTGCTCGGACCGAACGGATCCGGCAAGAGCACCATCATCAAGATGATCCTCGGCCTGCTGCACAAGACCAGCGGGCGGCTGTCCGTATTCGGCAAGCTCCCCACCGACGTTGCGGTCAAAAAGTACATCGGCTTTCTTCCCGAAGAGTCCTATCTCTACCGGTATCTGAACTCCCGGGAAACCCTTGACTACTACGGCAAACTGTTCGGGCTGGATCGACGAACCCGGCGACGGCGCTCGGATGAACTGATCGACATGATCGGTCTCAGTCAGGTGGCCCACCGACCGATCGGCGAGTTTTCAAAGGGGATGACCCGCCGGATCGGAATCGCCCAGGCGCTGATCAATGACCCTGAGTTTCTCATTCTCGACGAACCGACCTCGGGGCTTGACCCGCTCGGCACGCGCCAGGTCAAGGACCTCGTCCTCGAGCTGCGACGGCGGGGCAAGACGATCCTGCTCAGTTCGCACCTGCTCGCCGATGTTGAAGATGTCTGTGACCGGATGGTGATGCTTTACGGTGGTAAGATTCGTGCGGCCGGCACGGTCACCGAACTGCTGTCCGACACCGAGCGCACCGTGATCGAAATGCCGCGCTTGCGAGTGGAGACGATCTCGAAAATTGAAAAGCTCATCGAAGAAGCCGAGGGCAAAGCGATCGGCCGTGTCCACGCGCCCCGGCAGCGCCTGGAAGACCTTTTCATCGAGATTGTGGAGCGGGCCCGCCGCGAACAGGTCGCCACCTCCGGAGCGCTCCACGACGGTCAGACCGCGGCGTTCCTCCGCGCCGAAGAGCCGCGCGAAGGGGAGCAGTTGATCGAGTCACTGGTGGCCGAAGCCGAAGCGGAGCCGTCGTCGCAGCCCGACTCCGGGCAGGCCCCGGAAGACGACGATCGCGACGAGGTGCTCGAGCAGTTGGGGGTGGAGGATGAGCCCGGGGAGAAGGAGAAGTCGACGTCAGCCGATGACGCCCCGCGCGAAAAGGATGGCGAACCGGCGGAGGATGTCGATCGTTCCGTTATTGATTCACTCCTCGACGGGCCGGAGTCCGAAGGGGACTCCCCCCAGCGTGATCGTTAGCGCCCGTAACGGGCTTCGGCCTTTCCGTGCCCCGATCTGTCCATGAAGAATCGATTGATCCAACTCTATCGCCGCCTTGATCTTCTGCAGGAGAAGCGGGGGGTTCGCATCGCCTTCTCGACGCTGGTCCTGGCGATCTGCGGCGCGCTGTTCATTCCGCTGCTGATGAGCAGCTACGGCCTGGAAAGCGATCGCCGCATGCTCCTGCGCGAGCTGGAAGGCCAGACGCTTCGGGAGTTTGATGTCCACGCCGTGTCCCTGCGTGACACCGGCACCATGACCGTCAGCGGGCGCGTCTTTGAAGTCACAGAGTTCCGCGGCAACACCGATCTGCTCTTTGACGAGAGCGGACAGATCGCGGTGCCGAATTATCTCGTTGAAGATCTGTTGCGGAATCGCGTACCGGCGTGGATGCCCCACTGGCTCATCGAGCAGCCGGAAACGACGCTGCTGTTATCGGTGGCGGTGACGGCCTGGCTGCTGCTGGCGATCTGGATCGGGTTGCTGCTTCCCTTTCTCCTCACGGTGGCGGGGACGCTGCTCGCCGTTTTGATCAGTCGCTGGCTCGGATCGGAGCCGTTGATGCTGGGGGTGGCGGGCATCGGTCTGCTGACGTTCACCTTCGTCCTTCTGAGCCGCGGCATGCTGGCCGCGCTCTCGCGCCCCAATCAGATTCTGGCCGTGGCGCACACGGTGGTCAAGGAAGCCGCCCGCAGCCGGATCTCGCTGGTCTTCATCATCATCCTGCTGCTGACGCTGCCGCTGATTCCGCTGGGGCTGGACCCGGAAGACCCTCTGCGCTACCGCGTGCAGACCTTCATCAGTCGCAGCATCGGGCTGACGTTTGTGATTTCGGCGTGCATGACGCTCTTCCTGTCCTGCGCGACGGTGGCGTTCGAGATTCGCGACCGGCAGATCTGGCACCTCGTGAGCAAGCCGTTGAGCCGGTTCAATTACCTGCTGGGCAAATGGCTGGGCGTGGCGGCGGTCAATCTGATCCTGATCACCGTGGCGGGAGTTTCGACCTTCACGTTCATCCAGTATCTGCGCACGACGCCGGTGGCGCCGGGCATTCAGGGACAACTCGACATCGTCCAGGTCAATAATGATGTGCTCTCGGCCCGGCGGAGTGTGCAACCGACGTTTGAGACGCTGACGGTCCAGGAGGTCCGCGATCGTGTTGATCGCCGCATGCGGCGGTTGCCTCCGGAAGAGCAGACGCCGAGCCGGCAGCAACAGGTGGAGGAGGAGGTCCGCCGCGAGTTCGATGCCGGCCAGCGGGTGGTCCCCGCCGGGCGCGTACGGACGTACCTCTTTGAAGGACTCGGCGCTGCCTACGGCACCGAGACGACGATGACGCTCCGATACCGCTTCCACATCATGCGCAGCGATCAACACGAGATGTTTGACGCGGCGTTCATGTTCAACGATGACCCGGAGACGACGCGGTTCGTCAGTTATTCACCCACGATGTCCCACGTGCTGCTGCTCGGGGCCGATTTGATTCGTGAGGACGGGACCGTCGAAGTTGCGGTGGGCAACATGTTTGAACCGCCTGAGCACCTCGGCCCGGGCGTGGGGGGAATCTACTTTGAGCCCGGCGACTTCCAGTTGATGTACACGGTCGGACACTTTGAAGCAAACTTCATGCGCGCCATGCTCATCATGTGGCTCAAGCTCTGCTTCCTGGCCATGCTCGGGATCGCCTGCGCGACCTTCCTCAGTTTCCCGGTGGCGTGTCTCTTCTCGTTCACCATTTTCATGGCCGGTTCACTCGGTCCGTTCCTGGCGATGGCGCTCGAGGAGTATTACGTCCCCTATGTCAGCGAGGTGAACTGGACCGACGTCGGGATGGTCATCACCTGGGCGTTCCGATCCGTCATTTACGGCGTGGCTTCAGCCCTGGTCTGGGCGCTCAACGCCTTCGGCGCGTACAGTCCGACCAACGATCTGGTTCAGGGTCTGATGATCCCATGGTTTGAGCCGTCGAGCTGGTTTAATACCGATGCCGAGCACCAGGATGTGATTGGAGCGGTTCTGGTCTTCCTCGTCGTCTGGTCCGGCATCGCGCTGTTCAGCGCTTTCGCCGTTTTCCGCCGCCGCCAACTGGCGGTCTACAGCGGAACCGGTTGAGACAGGAGAGCCCAAACCGATTCCCATCCGGAATCGTATTCAGATGAAGCCCGAGCGGCGTGACCGCTCACGTTCAGCCGAAAGAGACCCATGTCGAAGGATCGCCTCGTCCAACTTATTGCCGCCATCGTGCTGGCGGTCGCCGCGGGCGGAGCGGGCGCGCTCCTGCCGGGCCTGCTGGAAAAGTCCGACGAGCACGCACTTCGCTATACCGATGTATCGGTGGAAGGCGCTCCGCCGATCGTGGCGATCGGGACGGCGATCGGTGCGCTGCGCGGCATCATCGTCGACTACCTCTGGATCAAGATCAACATCCGGAAGGAGCAGGGACTCTACTTCGACATCATGGCCGACGCGGAGTTGATCACGCAGCTTCAGCCGCGTTTCGCCGCCGTCTGGGCTTTTCACGGCCACAACATGGCGTACAACATCTCGGTCACCACGCACACCGAGCAGGAACGTTGGGAGTGGGTCAATGCCGGGATTCGTCTCGTGCGCAATCGCGGCCTGCGGTACAACCCGAACAACCTCGTGCTTCATCGGGAACTGTCCTTCTGGTTCGCGCACAAGATTGAAGGCGTTGTGGATGATGCCCACCTGTACTACAAGCGGGAGTTTGCGCGGGAATGGCATTATCTGCTCGGTGAACCGCCCGTGGACTACGAGGCCCGGATCGAATGGATTCGTCAGATCGCCGAGGCGCCGGCCACGATGCGGGAAGCGCAGCAGCGGACGCCCGAGGTTCGCCGCCTGCTCGAACGACTCAATGAGGAATTCGTGCCGATCGCCCGGGGCGGGGATCGACTGGACTTCGATTACCGCTTCCTGATGGAGTACGGCCAATGGGAAGCGATCAAGGCGCAATCGGAGACCGCGCGCATTCTCGGCCTTGAGGAACGGTTCCGCCGAACGCGGCCTTGGTTTGTCACGCTCGATCAGATTGCCGGTGATCCCGAAATGGAAGAGGCATGGGAGACGCTCCTGCTTCATATTCGCAAGCGCGTTCTTCTGGATGACTACAACATGGACCCGCAACTGATGTACGAGTACACGC
>SKZB01000031.1 GCA_007127615.1 Phycisphaerales bacterium
CCTGCCGGCGGATGTTCGGCGCGATGAGCATCAGGTTCTCGTTGTGCCGTTTCCAGTAGGCGTAGGTGTCACGCCACTGCCAGCCGGTCTGCGCGCTGCCGCCGGTGATCGTGGTGGCGATGAAGATGCGCTGGTTCTCGTAGTTGCGCGGCAACTCCGCGACCATACGGTGCCGATTCCGGTCGACATAGATCGTGTAGAGCGACCGGCCGCCGTCCGCGGTCGAAACGACCCGCTCCATGTTCTCGGTGATGGTGTCAAACGACTGAAACTGGGCGGTCGCGGAGGAAGCGAAGAACAGCGCGACCACCAGTGACAGCGCCGCGACCGTTGGGGGCCATGAACGAACCGGCATGAAAACTCCTCTCGGGTACGTGTGATCACGAGCTCAACGTCGGACGGGGCGATCGCGGGGTGCGCGATGGGTGACGGTCCGTCGGCCCGAGCCAACGCGTCGTCATCCCGATCACTCCATCGAACGATGCCGGTCGATGCGAGAGCCGACGGCACCATTCAGCGCGCTGCGCGTCCGAACACTTGGTACCCATCGGCTTGCGCGCGGATGCACCTCAAGCCGAGCTTCTCACCCGGGCTCACCGTGGCCTTAACGAAGGTTCTCGGACCGGGCCTCCCCTCATCCACCGCTCTCATCCACCGCCCCCGGATCCACAACGCACGCCCCCGGCCGATCCCGAACTGATTCCTTCGCTCCCCCGGGTGCGAGCTCAGCCCAGAAGTTTTTCCGCCTGAGCCCCCCGCTCACCGCTCAGAAGCTGTCCCGTCTTCACCGCGTCCGCGCGCTGCTCGGCCGAATGGCGCAGCTCCCGGGCGAGATTCATCGCCGGCTCCAGATTCGTCAAGAGGATGGCGTTCACCGAAGCGATCAGTTTGTTGATGTCCCGGGGCGGATGCTCCAGCGCCCGCTCTACGGCGTGGGCAATGGCCCGCCGCGCGAGATCGGCTTCCGCGGCCTGGCCCGGCTTCCGCGCCGGAGCGGCCGAGGCCGGGCGCTCCGGTCCGTTCGGCCGGGAGTCGAAAAACGATCGGAGTTCCGGCACGGACTGGTTCGTATGGATCGAGTTCGGGGATGTCATCACCCACCTCATGTCTGCCGGGCCAAGCGGCCGCACGGCCGCAACCGGTCAACAACATGTATCGACACGCGCGGATGATCTGTTCAGTCCCGGGACGGAGCGTCCCGAAAACACGGACCTCCGGGCCGGCGCAAACGGAATCTCTTCGCCGCGATCTCGAAGAGCCCGTCGATTATCAGCCGCGCGGCAGTTCCTGTACCGCTTTGGACTGCTCCTCACGGAAGGCGTGCAGCGCATCGCGGACGGTCGTGTCCGACAGGGCGAGCATCTGGGCCGCGAAGATTGCGGCGTTGATCGCCCCCGCCGAACCGATCGCGAAGGTCGCCACCGGAACGCCCTTGGGCATCTGGGCCATCGAGAGCAGTGAATCAAGACCCTCGAGCGACCAGGCCTTCATGGGGCAGGCCAGAACCGGAAGCGGGGTGAGTGCCGCGACCACGCCGGCCAGGTGCGCCGCGCCGCCGGCGGCGCAGATGATCGTTTTCAGCCCGCGCGCCTCGGCCGTCTCGCAGTATCGGGCCACCCGGTGCGGATTCCGGTGGGCGGAGATCACATTGCACTCGTGGACGAGACCGAGTTGATCGAGCGTCTCCGAGCACTTCTGCATGGTCGACCAGTCCGAAGCGCTGCCCATCAGTACGCCGACGGCCGCGCCCTCCACGGTGGTGTAGGTGTCACTCATGCGCGGCATTCTAGCGTGAGTTGGCGATCGTGCGGCCCGAGCGCGATATCATCCGGGCATGAACAGACCGGATGCCCCCGCCATCGCCCTCGTCGGCGCGACCGGCGCCGTCGGCAGGGAAGCGCTCGCCCTCCTGGCCGCGCGCGGAACCCCCTGCCGTGAGCTGCGGCTGCTGGCCTCGGCGCGCTCGGCCGGCTCGAGAATCGAGTTTCGAGGCGAGTCGCTGCCGGTGGAGGAACTGACCGAATCAAGCTTTGGGGGAATCGACCTCGCCCTCTTCTCCGCGGGGGGATCGATCAGTCGGCGCTTTGCGCCGCGCGCCGTGGAGGCGGGCGCAACGGTGATCGACAACTCCAGCGCCTTCCGCATGGAGTCCGGCGTCCCCCTCGTCGTGCCGGAGATCAACGGCGCGGTCCTCGCCGACTGGCCCGGCCGGGGCATCATCGCCAACCCGAACTGCTCGACCATCATCGCCCTCATGGCGGTCACGCCCCTTCACCGTGCGGCCGGCATCGAGCGCATGGTCATCAGCACCTACCAGTCCGCCTCCGGCGCGGGGGCCGCGGCGATGGCGGAACTCGAGCAACAGGCGCGGGAGTTCGTCGAGGGCAGGCCCTTCACCACCAACGTCATCGACCGGCCCTACCTCTTCAATGTCTTCAGCCACAATTCTCCCATCGGCGAAGACGGCGCGAACGAAGAGGAACGCAAGCTGGTGCGCGAAACGCACAAGATCTGGAACGACGACTCGCCGCGCATCACCGCGACCTGCGTGCGCGTGCCGGTGCTCCGCGCGCACTGCGAATCGATCAACCTCACCTTCCGTGAAAAGCTCACCGAAGCCGACGCCCGCGCGATTCTCACCGCCGCGCCCGGCCTGCGTCTCGTGGACGACCGAGCCAACAACCGCTTTCCGGAGCCGGTTCATGCCACGGGCGTGGATGAAATCCTTGTCGGCCGCATCCGCTCGGATACCAGTCAGCCGGAAGGACGCGGCCTGAACCTGTTCGTCGCGGGCGATCAATTGCGCAAAGGCGCGGCGTTGAACGCGATTCAGATCGCCGAGTTCATCGAATCGCGTGGCCTGATCCGGGCCCAACCCGCGGCCTCCTGAATTTTCCCTTGTCCTCCTCGATTGAGCTCGGCGCCCCGACCGGCGCTCCGAATCACCATGCCGACGACTTCCCCACCCATCCGAATCGGCATCATCGGCGGCAGCGGCGTCGAGATGCACCTCTCCCGGCAGATGGATGCCGCGCGCACCCGGACGCACGAACCCGAGACGCCCTTCGGCCCGCCCAGCGCGCCGGTGACGACGGGCACCTACACCGGCGGAGACGGTGAGATCGATATCGCCATGCTCAGCCGGCACGGCCGGGGGCACGTCTATCACCCCGGCCAGGTCAACAGCCGGGCCAATATCTTCGCGCTCAAAGAACTCGGCTGCACGCATCTCATCGCCACCGGCGCGACCGGTTCTCTGCGCGAGGCGATCAGCCCCGGCGAGCTGGTGCTGATCGATCAGTTCATCGATCGCACGGACGGCCGGCCGCGCACGTTCTTCGAGCGCGCCGCGGTTCATGTCGAGTTCGCCGATCCGGTCTGTCCGGTCATGCGCGACTGGCTGAAACAAGCCGCGAAGCGCATTGATTGGACGCGCGTGCACGAGACCGGCACGTACCTCTGCATGGAAGGGCCGAGCTTCTCAACCCGCGCCGAGTCGCACCTCTACCGCCAGTGGGGCGCGGATGTGGTCGGCATGACCGCGCTGCCCGAAGCGCGCCTGGCGCGCGAGGCGGAGCTCGCGTACACCATGATCGCCCTGCCCACCGATTACGACTGCTGGCGCGACCGCGATCCCGGACAGAGCGAGCCGTCACTCATTGCGGAAATCATCGGCAACCTCGAGCGCGCCTCCAAGGCCGCGATCGCGCTGATGAAAGCCGCGCTGGATGATCTGTCGGTGCTGCGGGAGACGCCCAGCCCGGCCCACGAAGCGCTCAAGCTGGGTATCTGGACCGCCCGGGATCTGATTCCGCCGGAAGAAGTCGAGCGGCTGCGCCCGCTGTGGGGAAGGCACTTTCAGTGAATGAGTGATTGGTCGCGCCGCGAACCGGTCACAGTCGCACTGGGGCACACGCGGGTTACGCGCGCCGGCCCGTTCCCTCGTCCTCATCTTCATCCTCATCGACTTCGACGTACTCGTATTCGTACTCATCATCGTCTTCGCCCGGATCTTCCTCATCCTCCGCGTCGACGTATTCGTACTCGTACGCCTCATCGTCCTCTTCGTCCTCTCCCTCCTTGCCACTATCACGCTCACCCGCCGGCTCATCCGCGCCGGCGTCGACGAGTTCCGCGTCGTCCTCGTCTTCGTCCGCTTCGGCTTCGACTTCGTCTGATTCCTCGGTCCCCGCCGGTTTACGGCGCACCGTCTCGACGAACGGCGGGTCCCCGGTCTCTTCACCGCCGGAGGCGGATTCATCCCCCGCCGCGTCCGAAGCGAAAACAGTGCCTTCCGAATCGGCTTCGTCTTCCATGCGCTTCATCTGCTCCCAGTCGTCGAGCGTGATGAGCACTTCACGCGCCACCGAGCCCTTGTGGTCGCCGAGAATTCCCGCCAGCGACATCTGATCGACCAGCCGCGAC
>SKZB01000064.1 GCA_007127615.1 Phycisphaerales bacterium
CGGCTGACGATCCGGCTCACGGTGACGTGCGAGACGCCCATGTGCGCGGCAAGATCGCGGACGCGACATTCGCCGGTCCGGTGCACCATGTCGGAGACCGCCTCGACGTAATCCTCCGCCGTCTCCTGCGCGTGATCGGCGCGCACCTTGCGGAATGGATTTTCGGGTGGACGGGCCATGACCGCATTGTAGCATCTGCTACAATGCGGTCAAGCCCTGTCCGTCACCGATGCAGTCCGCCCCCGCCGGGACGAAGCGCGGCGCCGGCCGCCTCGTCACGGAGAAAAAGGGGGCCGAATGAAGCGCGGGGTACGACAACACAGTTTCGGCCGCTCGAAACGCAGTGCCGGGCCGGGATCGGTCGCCGGTCTCAAACCGGCCCCGTCGGACCCTTGGGCTCATTGCATGGATTCGCCCCCCGGGCCGGCGCTGCGTTTCGACCCGGCACGGCGTGGATACACTTGGGGCATGAATCGAACCACTCTTCTGTCGTTTCTGCTCGCCGCGCTGACCTTGACCGCCCTTTTCGGCTGTTCGCGCATGCGTTTCGTGGTGGACCTGGTCCCCGCGGACGACGGGCTGACGGAAACGGTCGTGCTCGAAGACGAGGCGGCGCGCTGGCGCAGCCCCAAGGTCGCGCTCATCGATGTCACGGGACTCATTGCGGACGTCCGCCGGCCGGGGCTGCTCGTGCCCGGCGGGAATCCGGTCGCGGAGTACGCCGAATCCCTCCGCCGCGCCGAGGATGACCCGCGCGTGCAGGCGATTATCGTCCGCGTCAATTCACCCGGCGGAACGGTCACCGCATCTGATGTGGTGTACCGCGAAACCCGGCGCTTCCGGGAACGCACCGGCAAACCGGTCGTTGTCCTTATGGGTGATGTCGCGGCATCGGGCGGCTACTACCTTGCCTGCGCCGCGGACCGGATCGTGGCCCACCCGACGACCGTCACCGGTTCGATCGGTGTGATCATGCAGACGTTCAATTTTTCCGAGGGTATGCGCCGGATCGGCATCCACGCCGACGCGATCGTCTCGGGTGAGAAGAAGGCGGCGGGCTCACCCTTCCAGCCGATGGAACGGGACCACCGCGCCCTCTTGCAGAACATGGTCAACGAGTTTTACGACAACTTCATCACGACCGTTACCTCCAGCCGGACGGGACTGAGCGCCGAACAGCTCGACCTGATCACCGACGGCCGGGTCGTCACCGGTCGGCAGGCGCTCGAGCTGGGGCTCATCGATGAAATCGGTGATCTCTACACCGCATTCGATACCGCCAGGGAACTGGCGGGTCTTCCCGCCGCCCGACTGGTCAAGTACCACCGCGCATTGCAGCACGTCGGCAGCGCGTACGCGGAGTCCCCCGCCGGTTCTTCTTCAACGCAACTGAACCTGATGCAGCTCAATCTGGACGGGGCGGCGATGCACGATCAGCCAAACTTCTTCTACCTGTGGGATCCGACGATCTTCAGTGCGGTGCGGTAACTGATTGGTCAATCAACTGGTCCGGAGACGCGCCTGAGCTCAAGGTTCATTCCGGTGCGTGCGGTCGCGGATGATAGATCCGGACGTGATTCGCCAGTTCGTTGGGGTTCACATCCCGATCGGCGGGCAGCGCTTCGGCGAGCTTCGGAGCGGCGGCTTCAATCACATCGATGAACGCCTTCTTGAACTCCCCCCGTTTCAAGTCATCCACCGCCAGGTCACGCAATTGCGTAATCCCCTCATCGCCCAGCGCTTCACGGGTTGAACGATCGGCGAGGATGACGATGCGGCGCTCGAACAGCGAGCAGTAGATCAACAGACCGGTGTTGGAATCGGTGTCCCCCACCGAATCAAGCGCAAAGACATACGCCGCGGCGCGGCGCACGCGGGGTTCGATCTCCGAGGCGAAGATGAACGGCCGGCAAAGCCACCTCAGGCGCGTCGCCAGCACGTTGCCGATGACGAATCCGAACACGACGGCCGCGGCCTGGCTGCCGAGCCCCGGCCCACCGGTGGCCCACGAACCGGGATCGAGGGTCAGCCGGGAGTAGAAGACGTGCGCAAGGGCGAGCGCCAGCAGCGCAAGGACCAGGCCGACGATCGCTTCGGCCCGCTCGTACCAGCCGGATTGCGACGCGACCGCGCAGACGATTTCCGCGGCGGTGTTCGCTTCGGCGCGGCCGATGGCTTCTTTGATCTCTTGACGATCCGGTTCGGAGAGTGCGGTGAGTGCGTTCATGACCTGACTTTCAAGGGTTGGCGTTCGGCGGCTCGTGGTTCGAGGTTCGAGGTTCGTCACGGCCGGGGGGGGTGTTTGACGTTCGTGGCGCGCGTCACCAGCCTCCACTGGCGCCGCCACCGCCGGAGAAGCCCCCGCCGAATCCGCCCCCACTGAAGCCGCCGCCACTGAAACTGCCGCCCGCGCCACCGAACCACCCGCCGCCCGCGCCGCCGTCGCGCGTGCCCATGATCGCAGCGAGCGCGGCAAGGAGCACCCAGAGGACGAACGCGCCGACCACCAGACACCCGCCGGCCATCAGCATCCGGTTGCGGTACTCTTCCGGCACGATGAAGGCGAGCAGCAGACAGACCAGGCCCGCGGCGACCAGGATTGCAACGACCCACATCGGCAGCGGTGTGGTCTTGAGCAGCGATTCCTGCAGTGAATCGCGAACATCCGCCAATCGACGGCGCGGCAGATCTGCATCCGGCCCGAGACGCGCCATGGCCAGCAACGCCCCCACCCCCTCGCGCACGCCCCGGTTGTAATCGTTGTTTCGAAAGTGATGAACGATGGCCTGTTCCATGATGCGGGCGGCGTGATCATCCCAGCGGCGTCCCCACTCCGCGCCGAGTTCAATCCGCGCTTCGCGGTCCATCAGGGAGACCATCAGCAGCATGCCCCGGTTGATGACTTCGCCGTCCGCGCCGCGCTTGCCGATCTCCCAGTGATCGAACCAGGCGCGGCCGAACGATGCGATGGACCGGTCGCGTGCGCCGTAGTTCTGCCTCGCCAGAATGGTGACGACGATGATCGGTGTGTCGTGCTCCTCGAACGCCTCACGCTGCATTTCGCTCAGCGCGTCCACGGTCGCCGGCGCCAGAATCCCCGCGCGGTCATGTACGAACGACTCATCCTCGGGGATCGGCGGCAGATTCAGCGGCGACTGCGCCGATACGGGCCGCGACAGAACGGCGGCGGCGATCACGCCCAGCAACAGGGTCGCGAGCCGGCGAAATCTTTGGATCGACCCCTGCCGCGTGTCCATGCCGTTCAGCATACCCGCTGATGACGGGCCCTCGCGTTGATTTTTCGCTTCATGTCCCGCGCGGCTCATCGGGTGACATGTGACCGCTCGGCAAGGGCATCGAGAGTGGCCTTGGCCGCCCCGGAATCAATTGTCTCCGCGGCCTTCGCCACGCCGGCCCGGAAATCACCGGCCGCGCCCGCCGCGACCAGGGCCGCGGCGGCATTGAGCAGCGTCATCGACCGGGCCGGGCCGGTTTCGCGTCCATCGACGATCTGCCGGATCATCTCCGCCGCGTGCTCCAGATCGCGCGCGGTGACGGCCTCGCGCGGGGCTTCTTCCAACCCGAAATCACCCGGCACGATCCGCTCTTCCCGAACTTCTCCGGCATCGGCGATCATCAGCCGCGTCGGCGCGGAGATCGAAATCTCGTCGAGTCCGTCCTCACTGTTGACGACGATCGCGCGCACCGCGCCGAGGGCCGCGAGCGCCTCGGCGATCGGACGCAGGAACCGCGCATCGTAGACGCCCATGAGTTGTCGTTTCGCCCCGGCGGGATTGGTCAGCGGCCCGAGCAGGTTGAAGATCGTGGGAAAGCCCAGCGCCAGCCGCACGGGCATGACGTGCTTCGTGGCCGGATGATGGTGAATCGCAAAGCAGAAGCACACGCCGAGCTCATCGAGACAGCCCGCCTGGGTGGCGCGGTCGGCATCGACGTTCACGCCGAGCTGGCGGAGCACCTCCGCCGAACCGCGTCCGGTCCGGGACCGGTTGCCGTGTTTGGCGACGCGGGCCCCCGCCGCGGCGGCGACGATGGCCGCGGCGGTCGAGACGTTGAACGTTTTCGGCGCGCCGCCCGTGCCGGCGGTGTCGAGCAGGTCGGCGGGGTCGTGGGCGGAACGCACCGGATCGACGTGGGCCCGCATGACCTGGGCGGCGCCGAGAATCTCTTCCGCCGTCGGCGTGCGGGTGGCGAGCAGCGCGAGCAGGGCGCCCATTTCCCCGTGGTGGGTCTGCCCGGTCATCATCGCTTCGAAGGCGGCGATCGTCTGGGCGGCGGTGAGGGTCTCTCCGGCCAGCAGAATCTTCAGGGTCGGCGTGAGGTCCGCCGAGACGTCCGGGCGGGGAAACTCCGGCGGCGCCTTCGGGTCCGCGTGCGGGTTGGGGGCA
>SKZB01000324.1 GCA_007127615.1 Phycisphaerales bacterium
CTTCGTGAAAAGCAAAGTCGGCGCCGCGCCGGGATCGAATGCCGCCCTTCGGAACCACGACGAAGCTCTGGCGGCGTTGTGCCGGCGTATCCGGCCGACCAGGCTCGAGACGGTCCCGTGGCCGGAGGCGGCGGATCGGGTCCTTGCCGAGTCGATTCGGCTCGATCGGCCGAGCCCGGCGTGCGATGTGAGCGCCATGGATGGTTATGCGGTGCGGGAAGCGGATCTGCCGGTTTCTCTTCTGGCGGTCGCCGGTGAGATCGAACCCGGACGGGAGTCCGCCCCGCTCCCCCACCACTCGGCCTTGCGGATCTTTACCGGCGCGATGATCCCCGCCGGCGCGGATGCAGTTCTCCCGCGGGAACAGGTGCGCGAGCATCCAGACCGGATCGAACTGCCGCCGGACTTGAAAGTGACCTCCGGGCAACACATCCGCCGCCGGGGTGAGAACGCGGCAGCGGGCACGACCATTTGCGACCCGGGCCGATTGATCACCCCCGCGCGTCTCGCGGCGATCGCCTCGTGCGGCCAGGTGAGGGTCCGCGTGCACCAACGCGTGCGCGTCGGCGTGCTCGTGACGGGCAATGAGGTCAAACCGGTCGAGAGCGAACCGGCGTCGTGGGAACTGCGCGACAGTAACGGCGCCGCGCTGCTCGGCATGCTCTCCCATGTCGGCTGGATTGAACCTGTTGAACCGCAACACGTGGGCGATGAGAAATCGCAGCTTCGTGATCGCATTGCCACGATGCTCGATCGTTGCGATGCGCTCTGTATCACCGGCGGCGTCTCCGCCGGGGATCATGACTACGTGCCGGAAATCTTGCGGGAACTCGGGTGCGAGATCGTCTTTCACAAGCTGGCGATCCGGCCGGGCAAACCCGTGCTCGGGGCGGTCGATCGGGACGGCCGGCCGATCTTCGGCCTGCCGGGTAATCCGGTGTCGGTGATGGTGACGGCGCGAAGACTGGCGGCCGCCGGTCTGCGCGTGCGTGGTGGATTATCTGCTGACGAAGAGCATTCGGTTTTCGTGGATGCTTCCGGCAGCGCGACGGCGCCGGCCCATTTGTCTTGGTTTCCCGCGGTGCGGTTGATCGGCGACGGACGGGCGGAAGCGCTGCTCGGGAAGGGCTCGGGCGACTGGGTGACCGCGGCGGCTTCCGACGGTTTCGTCGAGATCCCACCCGGTGAGGCGATTGAGGGACGGCGACAGTTCCGCTCGTGGTCGATGGCGGGCATGCCGGGGGAATGACGGAAGTGGTCGAGGGGGAAGGCGGGGTTCAAGGCATCAAGGCACGGAGGGAAGCGACGAAGCGACGGAGGGACGGAGGGACGGAAAACGTCTGAAGGGTGCCATGCTTCGTCCCGCCAGGGCGAAGCATGCGCAACGGTCGCCGGGTAAAGCTCGCGTTTCTCACCCACATTGACGCCCTCATGCTTCACGCTGACGCGATGAAGCATGGCACCCCCGAGAATGAGGCATGTGATCCTGTCCTGGTCGCCCCTGATTTCCGCCCTCCGCGCCCGCCCCTTCGTCGCTCCGTCGCTTCGTCGCTCATACCCTCCTATCTCTGAAGTCCGCGTTTCTGACCCACGTTGACGTCCACGTTTCTCACACACACACATTGACGCCCGCATGCTTCATGCGGCGCGATGAATGATGGCACCCGGCCGCCGGCGTGCGCTCCGGGCGAATGCGTCAGACCGGACTGGCGCGCCGGACAGACGCGCCGTTAGAATGAAATGTCATGACCGAACCCGATCCCACGCTGACGCACCTCGATCAACGCGGCAACGCGCAGATGGTCAACATTGGCGAAAAACCCATTACCGAACGCCGCGCCATTGCCGCGGGCTTCGTTCGCTGTTCCGCGGAACTGATCGAGCGCATTCGACGGGATGATCTTGCCAAGGGCAGTGTGTTGCAGGTTGCGCGACTGGCCGGCATTCAGGCGGCCAAACGAACCGATGAGATTATCCCGCTCTGTCACGCGCTGCCGCTGGATTCGGTCGATGTCGAACTGGAATTGCGCGAGGATGGCGTCGAGATCCGCGCCACGGCGCGGGCCACGTGGAAGACCGGCGTCGAGATGGAAGCGTACACCGCCGTCTGCGCGGCCGCCCTGACGGTGATCGACATGGGCAAGGCCGTCGACCGAACGATGGTCATCGGGAACGTGCGATTGCTCGAAAAGACCGGCGGCAAAAGTGGCGACTACTTCGCGGAGCCGGCGGCCCACGAGGAAAAGGAGCACGGTTCGTGAAGCCGATTCGACTCGCGGTCATCACCGTCAGCGATCGTTGCTCGCGCGGCGTGACCGAGGACACCACCGGTCCGGCACTGCTGGCCATGGCCGAAGCGCAACTCGCGGCGAAGATCACCGCTTTTGAGTGCGTACCGGACGAAACACCCGCCATCGGCCGGGTCCTTCGCGATCTGGCCGATGCCGATGACGCGCCGGATCTGATTCTGACCGCGGGCGGCACCGGGCTTGCGCCGCGGGACGTCACGCCCGAAGCGACACTGGAAGTTCTCCAGCGGCGGCACAGCGGTCTGATGGAACTCATCCGCCGGCGCTGCTACGAAAAAACGCCCCGCGCTTACCTGTCGCGCGGTGAAGCGGGGACGCGCGGGCGTACGCTGATCCTCAACCTGCCCGGTTCGGAGCGCGGCGCCACCGAATCGCTGGAGGCGCTCATTGACATTCTGCCGCACGCCATCGAGACGCTGCGGGGCGACGTTCAGGATGATGGACGGCCGGAGGCGACCGCAACCACCGGCAAGGTCGTCCGGCACGAGGACGCGCGGAGGTGATGACGATCGCGCTGACCGCCGCGGCGCTGTTCGTGGTCGCCGTCCTCTACGCTTCGGTCGGTCACGGCGGCGCTTCGGGCTACCTCGCGGTGTTGGCGCTCGCCGGAAAGGAACCGGAAACCATCCGGCCGCTGGCGCTCTCGCTCAACGTTCTGGTCTCCTCGATTGCCCTGGTGCGTTTCGGATGGCGAGGCCACTTCCGCTGGGATCTCTTCTGGCCGTTCGCGGTGACCGCCGCGCCGTGCGCTTTTCTTGCCGGCTGGCGCTGGACCCTGCCCGCCGGTCCGTACGGCATCCTGCTGGCGGTGATCCTGCTCTTCGCCGCCTGGCAACTGGCGCTGCCCCGCTCGACGCCGACCGATCTCTCGCGCGGCGCTCCGCTTCAATGGGCGCTGCCCGCCGGCGCGATCATCGGCATTCTCTCGGGTCTGATCGGGGTGGGCGGAGGAATCTTTCTCAGCCCGCTGCTGATCCTGACCGGCTGGGGGGCACCGCGCGCCGCGGCGGCGGTCTCGGCGGCCTTCATTCTTGTCAGTTCCCTCGCCGGTCTCGCCGGCCTGGCCCTTCAGCAGCAGGCGGTTCCCGTGACGCCGGCCGATCTGGCGCCCTACGGCAGCGCGGTGGTCGCCGGCGGGTTGCTCGGCGCATCGCTCGGCGTTTCTCGTTTCAACCCGCTCGTTCTGCGCCGCGCGCTGGCGATCGTGCTGATGATCGCCGCACTCAAGATGTTGATGCCGCTCTAACCGCAACGGTCGAGCCGCCGCCGGTGGATCGACCGGCGCTTCACTCAGGTGATGCGCTCAGGTGATGGAGAAATCCTTGATGACCACTCCCACGTGCATCGACCCAACGCTCAGCGCGTACATCCTGGCCGGCGGCCGCAGTTCACGGTTCGGCCGCGACAAGGCCCGTGCGATGCTCGACAACCTGCCGCTCATTCAACGCCAGGCCGCCCAACTCCGTGATTGCGGATGTCGGGTGCGTGTGGTCGCGCGACACGCCGGCGCCTACGCCGACCTGGGTCTCGAAACCATCGGTGACCTCGAACCCGACCGGGGTCCGGTGGGCGGCGTGCGCACCGCGCTGACCCACCGCCGCGCGGGCTGGGCGCTGATCACCAGTTGCGACCTTCTGGAAGTCTCTCCCGTCTGGATCGAGACGCTGCGGACAGCGGTGACGAAGGAATGTGATGCCATCGCCTTTCGAGATGATCGCTGGCAACCCTTTCCCGGTCTCTACCACACGCGGCTGCTGGAATGCCCCGATGCGTGGGACCGGGGATCACTGCAGCACCTCTTCGATCATGCGAAGACGATCTCCCTCCCGGCGCCCCGCGATCCCGGGATTCGCCAGGTGAACCGACCGGGCGA
The DNA here is from genome assembly GCA_007127615.1 of Phycisphaerales bacterium. Lineage (GTDB taxonomy): Bacteria > Planctomycetota > Phycisphaerae > Phycisphaerales > SM1A02 > SKZB01. Next base: position 4,183 of record SKZB01000324.1, read on the forward strand.
TCTGCCCGGATGAGAGAATCAACGAAAGAGATTGACCACGAAGAACACGAAGATGGGATGGAGGGGTGAAGCGACGAAGCGACGGAGCGACGAAGGGGCGGAGGGAGGCGTCAAGCGTTCCCTGCTTTTGAATCCTTCGTGTCCAACGCGATCTTCGTGGTGAGAAACTGGGCCGCGCACTCCGTGAACAGATTGACGGAAAAGATTGACCACGAAGA
>SKZB01000163.1 GCA_007127615.1 Phycisphaerales bacterium
CGTGGGGGCAGGAATCCATTTGCGCGCCGGGACCGTCCCGCGCGCCCTCTGGGTCCCCGCCTCCGCGAGGACGACGAGCCGTTGTGCGCCCTTCGTCGCTTCGTAACTCAGTGACTCCGTCACTCCACCCCTTCGTGCCTCCGTGCCTCCGTGCCTGCGTGCCTTCCTCCCTTGCCCTACCCCATCTTCTCAAGCTCCGCCTCACAAACGGCTTTCGTCCGTTCCAGCAGTTCCTTCACGCAAACCCGGGGCCTTTCCCCCACGAACTGGCGCTCTCACGGGCGTCCTTCAAGCAGCGACTCGATCTCATGGCGGATCTGTGCTTTCAGCCACGGCGAGTAGCCCTGATAGACCGCGCGGACGATGCCCTGCTCGTCGATGATGACTGTGGTCGGAAGGGCGGCGATCCCGTAGGCATTCCACGCTTCACGATCGGGATCCATCAACACCTTCACATCCCATTTCTGTTCAGCGATAAAGCTTTCGACGCGGCTCCGTCTCTCTCGCACGTTGATTGCATAGAACTGCACGCCGTGGTCGCGGTACGCCTCGGCGATTTCGATCAACTCGGGCATCGCGCGAATGCACGGCGCACACCAGGTGGCCCAGAAGTCCAGGATGACCGGCCCGGACTGATTCGGCCCGCCGAGGGCGATCAGTTCACCGTCGTTTTCAAGCGGGGGAAGTTCAATCACCGGCGCCGGCTGATCGAGCAGGTCGGGCGTTTCCGGCCGATCCGGATCTCCATCGCGCGGGTTCAGGACGCTCAGCACCATGCGCGACGATGCTTCCACCGCGTCTTCATCAATCTCCGGTGTGAAGGTGACTTCGCGGGACAGTTCATCAAACTTCCAGTGCGACAAAGCGACCATGGAGGTGCCGCGCTCATGTTCCCCGATCACCCGAAACGGAGTCGGAGGCTCACCCGGCTTCATCCAGACGATTCGCTCAACTTCTGTGCCTTGGTAGGAGAGCCGGCCGACGTGATACGTCTGGCCGTTGAGCTCTTCCCGGCCGAGTTCCGTAACGGTCTCCAGTTCCGCGAAGCCGGTGTCGGGCAGGACCATGAGAAGTGATGCCGCCACCCCACCACCGGATGACATGGCGGGATCAACCGCCATTCTTCCGAGCAGCGCCCGCCAGTCCGCAGGCGCTTCTTCGAGAACGTATCGATCGTTGATCCGCGAGAGGTACGTCACGGTCTCGCCATCGGCAACGACGCGCGGGGTCTGGTCCCGGGTGGATCGCGCATATTCCTGCACTGCCTTCTCGCCAAACTCCTCCCGGACGGCTTCGATCAGCGGCTCCGGGAGATCGATCATCAGCCCGACCCCCAGCACCTTGAACTGAAGCAGGTTCGGCTCTGCCGCCGCGATACGAAATGTCGTCCGCGGCCGGTGATACGGCCGCCCTTCAGCCGGGATGTAGACTCCGCTCAGCTCCGCAACGACTTCGAGGGACTTCGCCCCTCGCACCGCATCATGAAACTCCTCAATCATTTCTGCCGTACTGCCGCCAAACCCGGATGCCGTCTGCACGAACATCAGACCGGCCATGCAAACCGCAGCTCTGACGATGGCGACACGATCGACCTCTTTGCCCGCGTTGAGATCATCGGCAAGTCCTGCTTTGATTGGGTTGTCTTTCATCGTTGCCTCCCATGAGTCGCATGCGTCCCTGCCCGCCGCGGCCGGCGGCGTTGACTCTTTTCTTGATTGACCATGGCCCATCACGGAATCCGGCAAGATTGGCAACCCCCGAAAGGGGCGGATGCCGACTTATAGCGTATTGCCAATGCATGGCGGCAGCAAGATGCCCCCCCCGCCCCCCACCGGCTCCCCTCGCGACCCCTCGTCATCAGCTCACGCCAGGCCGCGTGGATTGGGAATCGGCCCTCCCCGACTGTTCACGATCATGGGTGGAGAGCTTGTCGCCGTGCGCAACCCGCATGAATGAAAGAAACAGCACGGCCGCGTTGAAGCGAACCGTGCTGATGTGGGGGGGCATTGTTTTGAACTGAAACTCGATTTACGCGCGGCGGCGCCGCGTGGCCGAGAGGCCGGCGAGGCCGAGCAACGCCAGCGCGCCGGGTGCAGGCACGATGGTGCCGGTGATACGGAAGGCGGAGCGCTGATCGTCGAGCGGCGGGCCGGAACTGGTGTAGGTGTTCCACGGACCACCATCGACGCGCCACGCGCGCTCGCCCCAGTCGCTGAGACTGCTGGCCCAACCCAGGGAGGCATCCTCTTGTTCGGAGCGGAGCGCGAGCCAGTACTTCTTGCCTTCTTCCAGGACGATAGTGCCGGAGAAGGTGGCGGTCATCGGCTCGGCCCAGACGAACGGACTGGTGACTCCGCTTGCTGAGGTGGAATCAAGAATCGAGCCGGGCGTGTCGCCATCATCCGCGAGAATGTCTGCGTAGACGAGGTCCGGCCCCCAGTTGTGAAGGATGGCAAATTCAGCGGTGTTGAGATAGAAATCACCGCCGGACACGATGAAGGATGTTGCCGCCTCGTGAGTTTCGCCGAACGTCGGGCCACCGTACCCCAACAAGGCGCCGGAATCGAGCGAGTAGGTGTCACCCGGACCGAAATTGTCGAAAAGTACCTCATTGGCGGTGACGGCCGATGTGAAGGCCGTGAAGGCCAGTGCAACGGCAGTCGAAAGTAGAGATGTGGCAAGCTTCATCGTTGATCCTCCTGTTAGCGCGGGCTGCCAGCATGGGCAGGCCCACTGATTCAAGGTCTCTCGGGTGAAAGTACCTGCTGGAGAATGTTTGTCAAGATGTTTTTGAAAACATTTGCTCGTGTGGTATACTTCTACTGAGGAAGGATTTTTCAGCCTATGGCACCCACCACGGTCTCATCCCCGGCGGGCAGAGCGGACGAGATGGCTCTGTTCGAGCACCAGGCCGAGCAGGTCATGCGAGCCCTGCGCGAATCTCTCCTGCGCGTCTTTGAGGAACTGCCTCGGCCGGTCCAGCGGGCGGCGGATCTGGAGAAAGCGATCGGTCTCAGCCGCACCCTTGCCTGGCAGGTCCACCGCCTCGCAATGTCACCGAACCTGCTCGCCGCCGGGGCGCATGTGCCCGGTGCGGGGGCGTTCCGACAGGCGATGCGTGCAGCGCGCGCTGGTGGGGCATCGGCCGAGGATGTGGCAAGGGTCGAGCGGGCGTTCGACGAATTTGAGCGACTCGTCCAGCAGCATGCCGCCGGCGACCGCGACACATTTGCCACGATGATCAACAGTCTCGCGGGTGATGAGGCAGACACCATTGATGTGAAGACCCGCCGGCAGATCTTCCGCGGCAACAGCCAGGCGTGGGGGCTGCAGGTGAAAGTGTCGCTGGCCACGGTGATCATCCATCCGGGATCAGACAGCAGCCGGTTTGACATGATCTTCCTGCGCGGTTTGCGGGACATTCGACGGCTGCGCAGTGACGTTCCGTTCCGCGTCTCCAGTCGGGTGGTCCTGGACAGCCACCAGCAGGCGACCGAATCCTGCAATCTCGACAACAACACGATGGTCGGCCCGACTTTGCTCAAGGACTTCTGCACACAGCCGTGTCCGGAACTCACCATGCGCACTGACAACGGGCACGTTCACTCCTATCTGCCGGCAACGCCCCTGGGGACCGCCGGCCAGCAGACGGTGTACCTTGCTGATATCACGCGCGATATTGCCTGGCAAGATGAGGGCACCACGCCGAATCATCATGTCAACTTCGCAACGATCACCAAGCCGATGGAAATGCTCGTGCTGGATACGCTGATCCATCGCGCGATGTTCGACCGGGTCGAGCCCACGGCACGCGTCTTCGGCTCACTGGACCGTCTGGCGGAAACTGACCCGACCAATTTCAGCGAGCAGGATGTGCTGTCGATCAACTTGGATGTCCACCACCTGGGCACCGGTGTCGGCGCTGCAGCCACGCCGCACGTGCCGCGCTACAGCGAGATGCTCGAATCAGTGTGCGACCGCATCGGCTGGGATGCATCACAGATGGATGTGTACCGCTGCATGCTGGAGTACCCGATCCTGAACACCATGGTGCATACGCACTTCGGCCTGCCCGAAGAGGGAAACTGGTAACCGCCGGGGCGCGGGGCACCGTGCGTTTGTTGGAGAGGGTCAGACGCACACCCAGAGTTGCGTGTTGATTCACCAGGCGATGTACCAGATGAGACCGGCGAGGCCGATCACGAGTCCCGGCCAGGCGAGCCAGGTGGCCCAGCGCTCGATCATCGGGGCGAGGACGGTCAGGCCCATCCCGCCGAAGAACATGACGACGATGAGCAGATAGCGGAAGGGATGCGCGCGGAACATCGCCGGGCGAACGACGGTGATCTCGATCTCCGGCCCGGACTCGGGGGGAAGCCCCCTGGCTTCGGGCCTGTC
>SKZB01000161.1 GCA_007127615.1 Phycisphaerales bacterium
CCGGAACGTGACGATGCGGTCCTGCGCGGGGTGAGCGAAGCGCGGGGGATGATCGTCGCGTCCTACCAGCAGAACGTGGCCACCCGACTCGAGCGGTTTCGGACCGACGGGGCGTCGCTGGGCGCGATCGATCTGCCGGGACTCGGATCCGCCGGAATCACCACCCACCACGATCGCACCGAGGCGTTCATCACCTACACCAGCTACAACGAGCCGCGGAGCATCTACCGCGTGGATCTGCGCACGGCGGAACTGACGTTGTGGGAGCGGCCGGATGTGCCGGTTGATCCGGAGACGGTCACCGTCACGCAGGAATGGGCGACCTCGGCCGACGGCGAAGAGATCCCCATGTTCATCGTGCACCGCAAAGGGCTGGAGCTCAACGGTGACAACCCCTGCGTGCTCTACGGCTACGGCGGCTTCAATATCTCGATGACGCCGTCCTTCAGCGCGACGAACTTTCCCTGGTACGAAAACGGTGGCGTGTACGTGGTGGCCAATCTTCGCGGCGGCGGAGAGTTCGGTCAGGACTGGCACCGCGCGGGGATGCTGGAGAACAAGCAGAACGTCTTTGACGACTTCCACGCCGTGGCGGAACATCTGATCGAACGCGGGTACACCTCGGCGGATCGCCTGGGGATCCTCGGCGGGTCGAACGGTGGATTGCTGACCGGGGCCGCGATCACCCAGCGGCCGGACTTGTATCGCGCCGCGGTCTCGGCGGTGCCCCTGCTCGACATGATTCGCTACCACGAGTTTCTGATGGCGCGGTTCTGGATCCCCGAGTATGGTTCATCGGAAGATCCCGAGCAGTTCCAGTGGATTCGCGCGTACTCGCCGTACCACAACGTTCAGGAGGGCCGAGAGTATCCCTCAGTCTTTCTGACCGCCGGTGAGAACGACGCCCGGACGCATCCGCTGCACGCGCGCAAGATGGCGGCCATTCTGCAGGAGAAGGCCGCGAACGATCCGTGCGAACGGCCGATCCTGCTCTGGGTCGATCGCGAGTCCGGTCACGGCCGGGGCAAGCCGCTGCATATCCGAATTCGTGATCTCGCCGATCGCTGGTCGTACTTCATGTGGCAGCTTGGCATGGATATTGAATATGATTGAGTCATGAACCGCGTCCTCTTCTGGCGATTCATCTGCCACGCGATCGCGGCGGCGGCGCTTCTCAGCGCGGCACTGTTCTTCGTCTTTCACGATGATAAGGCGCTGGCCGTGCTCCTGGTCCTGGTGGCGGTGATTCTCTGCCGGGTTCTGATCCTGAACGTGGCCTACGGGTATTTCGGTGAGGACGACGAGCCGCGCCCTCCGGCGTAGGGCGTCCGGCGGCCTGCCTGCGCCTTCGGACAGGTTCCGATAGCCGGTGAAACTCGGTAAAAATCTGCGTCCGGACGAATCGCTCTGAACCGCCGCGCGGTCCCGGCCGATAACGGCATCATGCACGACTATGATCTGATCTGTATCGGTTGCGGACCGGCGGGTGAGAAGGCCGCGACGCAGGCGAGTTACTACGGGTACCGTGTGGCGATCGTGGAACGCAACGTGCGCCCCGGCGGGGCGATGGTCAATACCGGGACCATCCCCTCCAAGGCACTGCGCGAAACGGCCCTCCTGTGCTCCGCGTTTCATCGCCGCCCGCTGCCGGGTATGAACTTCCGGATCAATCACGCATTTTCAATGAACAAGTTCATGGCGAGGCGGCATCTCATCGAACTGCAGGAGCATGATCGGATCGAAGCGTCGTTCGATCGTCACGGCATCGAAATCGTCCATGGCGAAGGCCGGGTCGTGGATCCGCACACCGTCGCCGTGACGGACGCGGGTGGCCAGGAGCGCACGATCAGCGCTTCCAACATTCTGATCACGACGGGATCATCGCCGCTGCGTCCGGGACACATTCCCTTCGATGATCGCAACGTCGTCGATGCGGACAGCATTCTCACGCTCGACCACGTGCCCTCCTCGCTGGTCATTGTCGGCGGCGGGGTGATCGGAACGGAGTACGCCTCCATGTTCGCGGAGATCGAGACCAACGTCACGCTGGTCCACCACGGCGCGGAGATCCTGTCGTTTCTGGATGGCGAATGCCGCGAGCGACTGGTGAGCTCGATGAAACGCCAGGGGGTGAATTTCGTTTTGGAAACGACGGTCGATGACGTACGGGTCGATAAGCTCGGTTCGGTCTGTGTGACGCTTTCCAATGGCGAAAGTCTGAATGCCGACACGTTGCTCTGGGCCGCCGGCCGTCAGAGCAATACGCGCAACCTCGGCCTGGAAGGGATCGGTCTGACGATGGGCGATCGTGGACTGATCCGGGTCGATGAGCAGTACCGCACGAACATTCCTTCGATTTATGCCGCGGGCGATGTCATCGGCTTTCCCGCCCTCGCGGCGACCTCGATGGAGCAGGGACGCATCGCGGCGTGCTCGATGTTCAACATTGACTTCAAGACCAAGCTGGCCTCGACCACGCCGATCGGGATCTATTCCATTCCCGCAATCTCAATGGTCGGCAAGACGACGGAAGAGGCCCGAAGAGAAGGGTACGATTATGTGATCGGCCGCGCGGAGTACCGTTACAACGTTCGCGGCCGGATGCTCGGTGATGAGGAAGGTCTGCTGAAGTGCGTCTTTGATCGGCATTCCCGCGCGCTGCTCGGCGCGACGATCGTCGGCGAGGACGCGACGGAGCTCATTCATCTGGCCCAGAGCGCGATCAGTCACCACGCCGGGATTGATTACTTCATCAACGCCTGCTTCAACTATCCGTCGCTCTCGGAACTCTTCAAGTACGCCGCCTACAGCGCGCTGCAGGCCATGGCCCGGGAGGATGCGGATTCCTCTGCATCCGATCACCGGGCCACGGCCGCGTGAGGCCATTCATAAAGTGCGTCGTGCAGCGCGAGACTCGGGAAATTATTCGATCGCTCCGTTCGGCGGATCGGGGCACGCGCCCCAGTTCTCCAGAAGTTCAAGCAGATCGAACACGTTCACCTGGCCGTCTCCGGTGAGGTCGGCCGGGCAACCCGGGCACGCGCCCCAGTCCCCGAGCAGCATCAGCAGGTCGAGAACATTGACCTCTTTGTCCAGGGTGAGATCACCCGGACAGCACGGGCCGGCGTACGCCAGGTTCACGTTGGCCAGGGTCGCCTCGCACGGGTTGCCGTAGGTCATGCCGTCGCATGCGCAGACCGGATCGAAGATCGCGGGACAGGCAAATTTGCCCGGAGGAATCTCGGCCAGGCACACGCCTTCACCGCCGCAGTCGCCGAAGGATTTCGCGCAGAAGAAACCTTCACCGCACTCGGCATCACCGAAGCACGCCGGCACGCCGTTGTCCGGACACTCTCCGGCCGATGCGATGCTCGCGCCGACAAGGAAGGCGAGGCACGGGTTGCCGTAGGTGACCCCATCGCACCCGCAGACCGGATCATAGATGAGCGGGCAGAAGATCGTGCCGGGCTCCGGCAGTTCGACGCAGGTGCCTTCGGCATCGCACTCGCCGAACGGCGTCTGGCAGGTGAAACCCTCGGGACACGCGCGGTCGTCAGAGCAGGCCGGGCCCGGTCCATCCCCGCACTCTCCGGAGAAGGCGACGTTGACTCCGTTCAGCCACGCGAAGCAGGCATTGTCATACGTCTCGCCATCGCAGCCGCAGACCGGATCGAGGATCAGCGGGCAGGCATAGTCGTCACCGGGAACATCCTCGCACTGACCGATGCCGTCACAGGCGCCATCGGGTTTGTTGCAGAACCGGCCGGCGCCGCACTGCTCATCAAGAAAACAGAGCAATGACGGGTCGCCGTTGCATTCTCCGGAACCGGCGACGTTGACACCCGCCAGGAAGGCGAAGCAGTCATTGCTGTAGGTTCTTCCATCACAACCGCAGACCGGGTCCCAGACATCGGGGCAGGCGACGTCATCCCCCGGAATCGGTGCGCACTGACCCATACCGTCGCAGGCGCCGTCGGGTTTGTTGCAGAACTGGCCGGCGCCGCACTCTCCGTCGTTCAGGCAGAGTGATGGTTCGCCGTTGCCGTTGCATGCTCCGGATCCGGCCACGTTGACGCCCGCCAGCCACGCGAAGCAGTCATTGTCATATGTCTTGCCGTCGCAGCCGCAGACCGGATCAAGGATCAGCGGGCAGGCGAAGTCATCCCCCGGAATCGGCGCACACTGACCCAGGCCGTCGCAGGCGCCGTCGGGTTTGTTGCAGAACTGGCCGTCGCCGCACTGCCCGTCGAGAAAACAGGGCACCGACGGTTCGCCGTTGCCGTTGCATTCTCCGGAACCGGCGACGTTGACACCCGCCAGGAGGGCGAAGCAGTCATTGCTGTAGGTTTTTCCATCACAACCGCAGACCGGGTCCCAGACA
>SKZB01000385.1 GCA_007127615.1 Phycisphaerales bacterium
GATGGAAGGACTTCTGGTCCGGATCCCGGCGCAGCAACTGCGTTCCATGGTCTTGAACTTCGAACACCAGACTCCGCCGCGGTCATCGAAACGGTTCGCGGCCCGATCCGGATTGACCGAGAATGATCCGTATCAATCCGCATTGATCTGCGCATGTCGTCCCGTACCATGACATGCTGACGCAGTTCGAATTCGACGGGCTTCCCGGAGGTGGGCGATGTCTGAACGGACCGAATCAAATAAATCAGCCGGGTCATCCGATTCAACGACCAGGCGCCGGCGTCGGTGGCGGATGCCGCTGATCGTGATCGGGATCGTCCTGGGCGTCCTCGCCCTCGCCGTGTGGAGCGCCTTGAAACCCGGGAATCTCGAGGAATTGCGGGCCGAGTGGGAAGCGGCGGGAGGCGTGGATGATCTTGCGAAGCTGATGCCCGAACCGGTTCCCGATGAAGAGAACGCGGCGGTGATCTATCGGCGACTGTTTCCCGAGATTACGGCCGCAACCCAGGCCCGGGAGTTCACCCGGACCCTGGAGGAGAGTCCGCATGATCCGCATGATCTGGATGATCTGGATGATCTTGCTCATCTAAAGGCCCTGGACACCCTGCTCGCGCCGCATGAGGAACTGCTGAGGGAACTGCTCGAAGCGGCGATGATGGAAGAGTGTCACTGGGGCGAGGATGGCTATTCATCGTTGTCGAGTGCCACGGCACTGACTTTCGGCGGCCAGATGCAGATGCCCGACGCCGCGCGCCTGATGAGCGCAGATCTTCGGCGCCAGCTTCTGCGCGGCGATCTCGAAGCCGCGGCGCAGCGATTCGAGGCCCTCATGAACATGGCGTCGCAGACGATGCAGCCGGCGACGGTCTTGAACGTGCTCGTCGCGATCGCCATCCGGACAACCGCGCTCGAGACATTCAGAGAAGCGCTGCAGGATCAACCCCGGATGCGTCCTGATCCATCGTGGTTTGACCGCCCGGCGCCGGGCGAGGTGACCGGACAGATGATCCTTCACGAAAGCGCTTACGCGCTGCCCATGATCGCGGCCGCGACCGACGTCGTGCGGGTGCTGCGCGGCCGGAACGAGGCGGCGTACCTTGAACTCATGCTCCAGCCGTACCGTCAAAAGGAGATGCCCTTCTGGCAGCAGGAGTGGTCGGGGGCGGAAATCGCAGATTCCGTCTTCCTTTTACCGGCCAGTATGGCCGCGCCGGCGATCGACCGCGCGGTCGAAGCGATCTGGTGGATGGAAGGGCGTTTTCTCCAGCTCGAAACCGCATTCGAGCTCCGCCTTCACCGCGCCGAGCACGGCGCCTATCCCGAGACGTGGGAGACCCCCGCGAACCCCCTGACCGGCGAGCCGATCGAGTACGAACGGGCCGGGGCGGGTTTCCGCCTGCATCTCCGGCACCCTCGCACCGAGGACGGCCCGGGCATACCGAACGTGCCGTCCCGGAACCGGGACGTGATTCTCGAGTGGCGCTGATACGAAACCGCCTCCCGCGCCTGCGGTGAGCCGATCGAGCGGGTATCCTGAAGTCCATGAGCAAGATCCGTCAGAACCTCGACCTCGGCCCGGCCGAGGCGCCGATCGACGCCGAGCCGCTGGGCGATCTCAAGCCCTACGTCGTTTTCACCCAGCTCAAGCCGAAGGGGCCGCACCTCTACGCGGGCTGGCTCGAAGCGGCGGATGATCGCATGGCGATGCTCCTGGCGAAGGAGCATTACGGTCAGGATCAGGAGTGCACCAACATCTGGTCGATCGATCGCGCCGACCTCGCCAGCAGCGATGGGTTGTACACCATCGAGACCCCGCCGGAGGGCGCGGCGACCTACCGCGTCTTCACCCAGAAGAAGAAGGGCGACATCTTTCTCGAAGCGGTCGAAGTCAGCGCCGCTTCGCCCGCCGAAGCGCTGGAAAAGGCCCGGAAGGCCAAGCCGCAGGCCGCCAAGGCCCACTGCGTCTGGGTCGCGCCGGTGGATCGAATCATTTCCAGCGAGCCCGGCGAGGTGATCTGGCGTTTCACCGATCAGACCTACCGGCTCGCCCGCGGCTACACCCGCAGTGTGAGGGAGAAGTGGAAACAGTTCCGCGATGAAGAATCCCTGAGCGAATACGAGAAGGAAGATCTCAAAGAAGAGTTCTGATTCTTCCGGCCGCGAATACAAACACTCCTGAACTGTGACTTCCCCCATGCCCATTGCAGAACATCTCAAACCGTCGCTGATCGAACTGCTGCTCGCCGCGGCGGACGACAAGCTCATGCTCGGCCATCGCAACAGCGACTGGACGGGGCTCGGCCCGATTCTCGAGGAGGACATCGCGTTCTCCTCCCTGGCGCAGGACGAGATCGCCCACGCCCAGACTTTGTACGAATTTCTCGGCCCGATCGCGGAGAAGGATGAGAACGAACTCGCCTTCGGCCGGACCGCGGAGGAGTACCGCTGCGCGACGATCGTCGAGCCGCACGATGAATTCGACTGGGCCGCGGCGATCACGCGACAGTTCTTCTGTGACCATTTCGACCGGCTCCGCTTTCGGCGCCTCGCTCAGTCGAACCTCAAACCCCTCGCCGATCTTGCCAAACGTATCGGCGCGGAAGAGCAGGTCCACGTCGACCATGCCGACTCGTGGATGCGCCGGCTCGGCCGGGGCACCACCGAAGCGAAGCAGCGCGTCCAGAAAGCCCTCGACCAGCTCGCCCCGCTGGCGGTGACGCTCTTCGAGCCGGTGGACGGCGAGCCCGCCCTCGAGAAAGACGGACTGTACCCCGCGCTGGAGCAGCCGATGATCGAACTCTGGCGGCATGAGGTGGACGGGGTCCTCAAGGACGCGGATCTGTCCGCCGCGTTCACGGACTTCGATCCGAGCCGGAAGGGCGGACGCCGGGGAATCCACGGCGCGGCGTTCGGCGAACTGCTGGAAGAAATGTCGGAGGTCTACCGGATCGAACCCGGCGCGAAGTGGTAGAGGGGTAGCGACGAAGCGACGAAGCGACGGAGCGACGAAGGAGCAAGGGAGAAGGGGGGTCTGTCTCGCGCTGAACGCCTGAACGCCGGTCGGCGGCATAGCATTCTCCATCCCTTCCCTCCGTCGCTCCGTCGCTTCCCCCATGCCCCCATGCCCCCATGCCCTCACGCGACTCCATCCTGTCCGACCTTGAAACGATCGACGATCCGGAGATGCCGATCAGTATCGTGGATCTTGGCCTGATCGAGCGCGTGGAGATTCTGCCGCATCCACCCAACGGCGAGACGGGCCGCGCCGACGTCGAGATCGATATTCTGCCCACGTTCGTCGGCTGCCCGGCCCTCGATATGATTCGTGATCTGGTTCGCGAAAAACTGACCGCACGGGGGGAGATCAACGAGGTGAAGGTCAACTTTCTCTTTGATCCGCCCTGGTCGGTCGACCGCATCACCGAAGCCGGCCGCGCGCGTTTGAAGGAACACGGCGTGACGGTGCCGGAGCACGGTTCCCGCTTGCCCGTTCACGGGGCGCCGAAACTCACCACGCAACTGCGCACCAGCGCGGTGCCGTGCCCCTTCTGCGAATCAAGATCGACCTACCTCGACAGCCCCTTCGGCCCGACGCGCTGCCGGATGATCTACTACTGCGAAGCGTGCCGAAACAGCTTCGAACATATGAAGCGCCTCTGATGCGGCCATGACGCCTGCCGCCGGTGCCACCCCCACGGCACCGGGAAGCCACGAGCGGGCAGAGGCATATGCTATGGTGCCCGCTGTGATGACAAGTCGGCGGATGACGGTTCCCGATGGGTCGGCTTGTCTTTCTGATTTCCTTCTCTTCCGCGCCACCGTGGTGCATTTCAATCCGGAGTCACCGCCCCATGAGCACTTCACCGCGTATTCTCGCCTTTGCCGGCAGCCTTCGTTCCGATTCATTCAACAAGAAGCTCGTGCGCTTCGCCGCGAGGGCGGCGGAGAAGAAGGGGGCCGACGTCACCGTGATCGATCTGGGCGAGCTCGATCTGCCGATCTACGATCAGGATCTGGAAGACAAAAGCGGCCTGCCGGAGGGCGCCACGAAGCTGAAGAAGCTCATGAAGGAACACGATGCCCTGATGATCGCCTCGCCGGAATACAACAGCTCGCTGAGCGCGGCCCTGAAGAACGCGATCGACTGGGCGTCCCGGCCGGCGGGTGATTCCACCCCGCTCGAAGCGTTCAACGGCAAGGTCGCGGGCATCATGGCGGCCTCCCCCGGGGCGCTGGGCGGCCTGCGCGGCCTTTTCCATCTGCGCTCGATCCTCAGCAACATCAACGTGATCGTTCTGCCGCAGATGCACGCGATCCCCAAGGCCGGCGACGTCTTCGATGACGGCGGCAACATCACCGATGACAATCACGCGAAGA